>NZ_SFBV01000133.1:0-4644 GCF_007095585.1 Microcystis sp. M_OC_Ca_00000000_C217Col | reverse complement strand
AAAGGCGATAAAATTTTAGACTTAGTGGCAGATATTTTGGATGGCGATCCGTTTACAGGATTGGGTAAACCCGAACCTCTTAAGTATATTGCTGCCGACACTTGGTCACGACGGATCGACTTAGAGCATCGTTTAGTTTATAAAGTCACAGGAAATAAGGTTTATTTTTTACAAGCTCGCTATCATTATCAATCAGGCTAAACTCAGACAAACCCATCAAGAACTGTTACAGGAGAAAGGGGACAAGGAACGTAGTCCGTTCCCCCTCGTAGCTTGGGTTAAGGGATAGCCCAACCCAAGACAGAAGGAGGACAGTGAAGCAATACACAATAAACCAAGCAAAGCTGTAGCCTATGTTACAATTTAATAAATCTTTACATTCCTCCAGGATTTAATCGTCATAAATGCGGCACTCTAAGGCATCGGGATTGGCTTCGCAGTAAGCCTGAAATGAGTTACTCCCCTGTTTTTTGACCCGTTGATGGGAGGCTTCGGCCTGGAGTTCCTCCACCACATCCCAGGCCGCAGCGCAATCGGGAGAGGTTTCACCCTTGGCCGCACAAATTGCCCGCGCGTCTTCGCGAGCCGCTTCAATTTCATCTTCAATGAACAACCGCTTCGGCTTTTCGACAAAATCGCTCTTGAAGAGAATATCACTCACAGAAATAATGCCCAGCAAAGTTTTACCCTGAATCACTGGGGCGCGGCGAATGCGGGTTTGAGCAAATAACCGGGCCACATATTCCACCCCCAGTTCGGGATTGACAACCACACAGGGCTTGGCCATAATTTCATAGACCCGCATAGTTTTAGGATCGTGGCCAAAGGCCGCCACTTTGTAAACGATGTCGGTTTCGGTGACAATTCCATAGGGATCCTGTTCATGGCGCGGTTCGACAATCAAACCCCGCAGTTTTTTTTCTTTCATCAATTGCACGGCATCGGCAACCGTTGCCGAACCACGAATGGTGACAACGTTTTGAGTCATAATTTCTTGAGCTTGTAGCATATATGGTTTGGTTTGGTTAAATGAAAGGACCGGTATAAACGCAAAAGTTGACTAGGGTTGCCCCGATAGCAATTTCCTAGACTCTTGTGGGCTGAGTGCCACTTTGAACACAGATGACAAAGACCAATGGGCGATCGCTGGTTGGGGCTGGGGCGGCATGGCCGCAGCTGTGTTCCCCTGAATGCCTGGAGCATAGGCCTCCAGCACAGCGCCGTTTTGCCAACACATGGCAATGAAATAATCACACACTGGGCATTCCGTCTGAGCAACCTGTCGGGCCGGACACTTATATCCTGCGGGTAGGCGATCGCTCAAGAGCCGTTGAGCTACGCTGCCACAGTTAGGACACCGAATTTCTATAAGCTTGTTCATCGCCATACCTCAAAATTAAATAGTGGTGTGAGAAGGAAAGGGTCAACGTCGGAGGTTTGCCCAGAGTGTTTGTTAACGGTGGAAGACTATCACCGTAATTGTCGTTCTACGGCTTCCGTAAATTCTTCATAGGGTTTAACCCCAACTAATGTTTCTATCAATTCCCCCTGTTTAAATACCATGACAGCAGGAATACTTCTAATCCCAAAGCGTTTGGCCACGAGTTTGTTACTGTCTAGGTCAAGTTTAAAGACTTTGGCACGATCGCGATAGTCATCGGCCAATCGATCGATCAACGGTGCCACCAGTTTGCAAGGTCCACACCAGGTTGCTGTGCAATCTACCACCAACAGGGATTCACTCTTTAAGAGGGAATCAAATTCAGTTTCATCTTGAATAAATGTAGCCGTACCCATGTTTATATCTCCAGATTGATGCTGTGTAACTTAGGACAAATTCTCTGATCGCTGCGTTTTACAATAGAAATTCAGCTTTGAACCGCTCCTCATCTAAAAATGCTTGGCCTTTGACCCTTTAACTTTGTCCGCCTCCCGGGGGTATCGTCTATAGTTTGGTTGTCCCAGACATCGATGGTGACATCTAGTCCCTGCTCATGCAGGGGTTTTACTTTGTAAGTCGTCATCGGCTGCCCCCAATCAAAACAAATTTGCGACGTTAAGTTGCGATAATATGGTTTTGCAAGTTATTGCATTTAGATACCCTATGACAGCGACCCCTTCCAACGATTTATCTGCCTGGGAGCGGCTAGAACAAGGCAGACAAGCAAAAGCAAGCAACGGTGGTTATGCGGGCTACGGCTCCCCTGCCTTTGGACAACGATCGATCGATGGGGAATTAGTGGATGATCCGGAAGAGTGCCGGGTCATTGAACTGATTCGCCGTCATCACAAATCAGGGAAATCCTTGCAGAAGATCGCCGATTGGCTTAATGAACAGGGCTACACCACCAAACGCGGTCTACCATGGCAGCGTATTTCCGTAAAGCGAGTGCTGGATCGACTTTATGGAAAGGTGTCCAGAATTTCCGGAGTAACCCTTCAGGCCGACCAGAACCCGGAAGTACTCACCCCAGCGTCTGGTGATGCCGCCCCTGAAACCATTAGAGGCTGAATAACCGCTAAATAAAAAGTTTCAGGCTTTAACCTGTTACATCCCTCTATGATACACCGAAGTGGGTCTAAAATCTTTACGAGTTTAATAAAAATTGTAACAAAACGTTACATCTTTTAGGAAAAAGTTAAATGACGCTACACTTTGAGATAGTTTTAGAACGGGTTTTGGCAACTCTGAGAGTCTGGGTTCTTTGCCCAGTGACTGTTCTGTCTATCTTGTCCTTTGCGATCGCAGGATGGTGCTGATGTCCCTCGATACACCTCTGAGTTGGGCCCCCGATCTGGAAAAGGCGATCAATCGCCAACCCTTGACGGTGCCGCCAACCACTTCCCTGGCAGATGCGATCGCCATGATCGGCCAGGCCTATAACCGTCTGTGTTTACTCACCGATGACCTATCCCCTCTAGCTGCTCCGGCCGGAGAGGTGCGTGTTAGCTGTCTGCTGGTGGTGCAAGGGCAAGAGCTATTAGGAATTTTGACAGAACGGGATGTGGTGCGACTCACCGCTCAAGGAATTAACCTGACTGAGACAACCGTTGCTGATGTGATGGTGCATCCCCTGATCACGTTACCCCAGCAATCTGCTCAAGACATTTTTGCTGCCCTGTTTTTGTTTCGGCGCTACCGCATTCGCCATTTGCCGATTGTCGATGACCAAGGACAATTAGTCGGGGTGATATCCCATGAAAGTATTCGCCAGATATTGCGTCCGGCCAATCTATTGCGATTTCGTCGCGTATCGGATGTGATGACCAGTCAAGTGGTACAGGCCCCACTCACCGCCACAGTCCTGCAATTGGCCCAGTTAATGGCGGAACATCGTGTCAGTTGTGTGGTGATCACCCAGAGAAATTCCGAAGACAATGACTACCCTGTTGGTATTGTGACAGAGCGAGATCTTGTCCAGTTTCAAGCAGTTCAAATCGATCTGCACAAAACTAGGGCCCAGACGGTGATGAGTACGCCCTTATTTCTCCTCAGTCCCGAGGATTCCCTGTGGACGGCCCATCAGGAAATGCAAAAACGGCGGGTGGGGCGTTTGGTGGTTTCTTGGAACTGGGGTCGGGGGTTGGGTATTGTTACACAAACCAGTCTGTTAAGGGTTTTTGACCCGATGGAAATGTATGGGGTGATTGAAAATTTACAGCAAACGATTCAACAGCTAGAGTCCGAGCGATCGCCCTTCCCTCCTTCTCCACCAGCGGACTTATTACCCCAACGGACCCGCACCCCATCAGAAAAAGAGAGCGCAGGCGATTGCGAGTTATTACTTACCTTGCTGGACAATGCCTACAAAGACGTAAAGTATATGTTGGCTAACTTAGATATTGTCGTCGAGCAGCGGCGATCTTTGCTTCAATCTGTTCTCGATAAGCTTGAGTACCTCGGCCGTGAAATTAGCTCTTAGTAAGCTGTTCGTAATTTAAATTGCTTGTTGAGACGAGGCAAGAAGCAAGACCCCCTAAACCCCCGACATCGGGGTAGGGTTGATTCATGAATCAACCCTACTATCAATTAACCCTACTATCAATTAACCCTACTATCAATAAAATTGGCTAATTCAGGAGTTATTATTATGCTAGAACAAATGATGAAGATGTTAGAAGGGCAACAAATAAACTCTTATCGTCTTAATAAGTTTCTCGGTGCTGGTGGTTTTGGGGGTGTATTTCATGCTAGTGAAAGGGAGGATCCGCGCCCCCCTTATCAAGGGGGGATTAAGGGGGGATCAAGGGGGAATTAAGGGGGGATCAAGGGGGAATTAAGGGGGGATCAAGGGGGGATCAAAGGCACAATCTATCTTCAATTTAATAATTATAACCACTCACTTAATAGGATAGTTACACAACGTAAAAATTGGCTAATTCAGGAGTTATTATTATGCTAGACCAAATGATGAAGATGTTAGAAGGGCAACAAATAGGCCCCTATCGTCTTAATAAGTTTCTCGGTGCCGGTGGTTTTGGTGGTGTATTTCATGCTAGTGAAATGGTCAGAAATACATCGGTACAAGAAGTTGCCATTAAAGTTATCCCCGAAAGTAGCGATGATAAATTAATTGAATTAACAAATGCCAGAAAGTTAGAACATTCTAATTTAATTAAGGCTTATTCGGTGGGGGAATTTAC
>NZ_SFBV01000132.1:0-9867 GCF_007095585.1 Microcystis sp. M_OC_Ca_00000000_C217Col | reverse complement strand
TCTTCAGTTGAACCCGGGGATGGGGATGATGAAATCTTTCATAATACAGTGAGTTCTTTTCTTCTTCCGTGAATTCTAGGTTAATCATGTTTTTAATGAGTGCTTTGCTTCTAATTATGGCTCTTAAACTATATTATTGTCCTTGAGTAAAAAATGCAAGTTGCAGCCGTGCAAAGTATACTTAAGAACAAAACTATACCCATAAGCTATCAGCCATTGGCTAAAGTCTGACCACAACCTCCTCAGCAGTCAAGCAGAATCGGATCAAAAATATTTTGTCAATCTGTTTTTCCTACCAAAGAAAAAGCTTTTTGTCAAGCATACAAAAGAACTACATTTTTCAGGAAAATCAAGAATTTTTTCCAGAAAATGTCAGCCAAAACACTGTTTTTAGGGAACAAAATAATCCTGGCTATACCATATATAGAGTGATAAGATTATTTAACACGCTAGATGTTGTGTTTTCCCAGAAAATCTGATAGAATACTCTAGTACAAATAGATTAATTTGTCAAATTTTTTAACGCCGCAATTTCCTAATTATGCAATCAAAGCCCTTGACTACTACCGTCTCCATTCACAAAAATAACGAAGTAATACCCTTTCGTTCTACCCCTTTAGCTAATATGGGCAGCCATGGAATTAGAGTGATTCGGCGCGATGGTTCCACCACAAGCTTAAATATCGGCAAAATTCGCGACGTGGTAGAGTGGGCTTGTGAAGGCAAAAAAGTCAATTCAATCGCCTTAGAAGCGGGTTTAACCACGCGCCTGCGGGATGGGATTACCACCAGGGAAATACAGGATAATTTAATTAATTGCGCCCTAGAAATGTGTAGTCCCGAGGAACCGGATTGGCGCTATGTGGCGGGAAGATTGCATATTTGGAGTCTGTGGAAAGATACCTTAGTAGTCCGGGGTTATCAGTACGGAAATTACGAGAAAACTGTCAAAACTCAAGTTAAAAATCGGCTGTACGACGAAAGGATTCTCATCTATTCCGAAGCAGAATTAAAAGAAGCCGGTTCTTGGATTAATCCCGATTGGGACATCGATTATGATTACGCAGGGGCATTGTTAATCACTAGCCGTTATTTACTCAAAAATGAGTTACCCCAAGAGGCATTATTAACCTGTTCCCTACTGCTTGCCACTGTGGAAGAACCGGCTAATAGACTCCACTGGGCGAAGAAATTTTATCAAGGGATTGCTCAAAGAAAAATCTCTCTTGCCACCCCAATTTTAGCCAATTTACGCACTCCCAAAGGTTCCTTAACCAGTTGTTTTATCCTCTCCATTGACGACAGTTTAGAAAGCATTTTCGACGAGATTACTAATGCTGCCCGCATCTCAAAAAATGGTGGCGGTGTCGGGGTGAATGTGAGTAGAATTCGCGCCACTGGTAGCTGGGTAATGGGGAAAGCTAATGCTTCCGGGGGGATTATTCCTTGGATTAAATTACTCAACGATACAGCTATTGCAGTAAATCAGGGGGGAAGACGCGCCGGGGCAGTAACTATCGGTGTTGACATCTGGCATTTAGATGTGCCAGAATTTCTGGAAATGCAGACAGAAAACGGTGATCAAAGACGTAAAGCTTATGATGTTTTTCCCCAATTAGTTATCACCGATGAATTCATGCGTCGGGTGATAAATAAAGCCGAGTGGACATTAGTAGATCCCTACGAAGTTCGCAATAAATTAGGTATAGAATTAGCGGAACTATGGGGGGAAGAATTTGAAGAGGCCTATCGTTTAGTAGAAGCTAATTTAGATCAAGAGATTCTCCTCTATAAAAAAATCAATGCCCGGGACTTATTTAAAAGTATCATGCGTTCCCAAGTAGAAACAGGAATGCCCTACATTGCCTTCAAAGATACCATCAATCGCGCTAATCCTAATAAGCACGATGGCTATATCCCCGGTGTAAATTTATGCGTCGCGGGAGAAACAAAAATTCTCACTGACCGAGGACAAATAGCAATCGCTGATTTGGTGGGGGAATATGTTAATGTCTGGAATGGATTGGAGTGGTCAGAAGTATTAGTTAAAAAGACTGGAGAAAACCAGCCTTTATTAAAGGTCAATTTCTCTAACGGAGAGGCATTAGAATGTACTTACTACCATAAGTTTTACGTTCAGAAGAACTACAAGGGAACCGTGGAAATTGTGGAGGCAAAAGACCTCAAACAAGGAGATAAATTAATTAAATACCAGCTGCCTCTCATCCAGTCAGAAAATGATCTTGACTTTCCCTACGCCTACACCGCAGGATTCTTTTCTGGAGATGGGAGTTACGGAAACAATGGAATGCCAGAAGTTGACCTATACGGAGTTAAAAAAGAGTTACTTCCCTTATTGGCTATTCGTAACAAATATCGGGGAAATGGCTCTATTGAAAAAGGTACTTTTTGGAGAAAAGAAACCGATATCCTAGGGGTATATCATGACAGTAAACAAGATCGGATCGTCTGTAAACTCCCGTTAGATATTCCCAGTAAATTTACAGTTCCTCTCAATGGTTACACAATTAAATCTCGTTTAGAATGGTTAGCTGGTTTACTTGATGCCGATGGAACAGTTGCCCGCAATGGTTCTAACGAGTCTCTCCAGATTGCTGCTGTTAACCGGCAATTTTTGCTCGATATTCGCCTAATGTTACAGACTTTAGGAGTTGATTCCAAAGTTACTTTTATGGATGACGGTGGCTATAAATTGATGCCAAATGGAAAGGGAAATTATCAAGAATATCTCTGTCAACCAAAATATCGTTTACTGATTAATTCTGTCGGACTATTTCAACTTGGTCAATTGGGACTTAAAACCCATCGCTTACAATGGACTTTAAAAGAACCCCAACGTTCGGCAACTCAGTTTATCCGCATTGAATCGGTAGAGTTAACCTGTCGTCGAGATGACACCTACTGTTTTACAGAACCCAAGCGTCATCTGGGAATGTTTAACGGCATTCTAACAGGACAATGCACCGAATCTTTCAGCAATGTCACCCCCGATAAAACTGCCCATTGTTGTAATTTAGTTAGCCTTAATTTAGCCAATATCGACAGGGAAGAAATCGAGTCTAATTGTCAAATCGCTGTCAGGATTCTCGACAATACCATCGATATCACTAATCCTCCCTTTGATAATGCTAAAAACCACAACGATAAATATCGCACTATTGGGGTAGGGGCGATGGGATTGGCTGACTGGTTAGCTAAACGGAAATTATCCTACAATAACCTGTCAGAAATTAGTAATTTATTTGAAGAAATTGGCTATTGGTGTACCTATTCCTCGATGGAATTAGCCAAAGAACGCGGTGCTTATCAAGCTTTCTTGGGTAGTGAATGGAGTCAAGGTAAATTAATCGGAGCAAAACCAGTGGCATGGTTTTTAAATAATGCGGTGCAACCGCAAAGATGGCAACAATTAGCCGAAGATATTCAACGATTTGGCATCCGTAATTCCCATATTACCGCCATTGCTCCTAATACTTCCTCCAGTTTGGTACAGGGATGTACCGCTAGTGTTTTGCCAGTTTATAGTCGCTTTTTCTACGATAAATGGGCAAAGGGAACCGTTCCCATCGCACCACCTTTTATTGAAGAAGCTTTCTGGTTTTATCCAGAGAATAAAAATCTCGAACAGCAGCAAGTGGTGAAAGCGATCGCTACTATGCAAGAATGGATCGATACGGGGATTTCTATGGAGTTATTATTCAACCTCAATGAAGGGGTTTATTTCCCCGAAGAACCCAACCGTTGTCTCACTGCCAAAGATATCTTTGATACCCTAGTTATGGCCTGGGAATTGGGGTGTAAAGCGATTTATTATATCCGTACCGTACAAAAGGACAATTTTCGAGAGTCTGACGATAGTTGTTCTAGTTGCGCTAATTAAGGTTAACTTCGGTGGGCAATGCCCACCTTAATTTTTTTACATCAAAGATTAGGACTGATAAAATGAGTTTTATTGATCACCTAATCACAGCTATGGATAAGACTTTATACGAACAGGATTACTATCTCTGGATAGAGAAAACCATATCTTTACTAGAAAATCATCAATTTTCCGATTTAGATTTAGATAATCTCATCGAGGAGATTAAAAGTATGGGTATCAAGGAAAAACATACCTTAACAAGTTTATTGACTAGAATAATCCAACATTTGCTGCAACTCGCTTATTGGCAATCGGAAAGCCAATATAATGCTAATCACTGGCAAGGAGAAATTACTATTTTTAGAATTGATTTATGGGAAGTTCTTGATGATAATCCAAGTTTAAAGTCCTATCTAGAGAATAGTTTTGATAAATGTTATCAGTCAGCCCTTCGTATCCTAGCTAGAAAAATGGGAGTAAAAATCAATACTTTGCCCAGGGAAAAAATTCTCACTCTTGCCCAAGCTTTGGATGATGATTGGTTTCCTGAATATGAGGATAATAATAATTGATGATTTGGTTGGATTATAGTTAACTAAGGTGAGGGACTATGGAAACGAACTTATACGAACAGGATTACTATCTTTGGTTAGAGAAAACCATATCTTTACTAGAAAATCGCCAGTTTTCTGAGTTGGATTTAGAAAATTTAATTGAAGAAATCAAAGATATGTCCAGAAGAGAACGTCAGCAGTTAGAGAGTTTACTAACTAAACTCTTGGAACATTTACTTAAATTAACTTATTGGCAATCTAAGCGCGATTACAATAAAAACAAGTGGCGACGGGAGATTTTAAATTTTCGCATTCAAATAAAAAGAATTATTAGCAACAAAAAGGATGGAACTTATAATACAAACTTAGCATCTTACCTCACCGAGATTCTTGAGCAATGTTATGAGGATGCTTGCCATCTATTCGTCGAAGGTTCTGGCATCGATAAAAGACTTTTAAGTGCTACACCTATTGGATCAATTGACCAAATTTTAGATGAAAATTGGTTTCCTGAGTTTCTCGGAGAGGATTAAGCAATGAAGAGTGATTTATACGAACAGGATTACTATCTCTGGATAGAGGAAACCAGATCTTTACTAGAAAATCATCAGTTTTCTGATTTGGATTTAGATAATCTCATCGAGGAGATTAGCGACATGGGCAAAAGTCAACGACAAAGCTTAAAGAGTTATTTAACTCGGTTATTAGAACATTTGCTAAAACTGGTTTACTGGCAGTCGGAATTAGAATATAATCAAAGAGGATGGAAAAATGAAATCCGTAACTTTCGCCTACAAATTAAACAAATTATTGAAGACAGTCCCAGTTTAAAGCCCTATCTATCGGAAATTTTCTCGTCCTGTTATCAAAATGCCCGTAAATTGTTTCTGGATTTATCTGGAATGGCTGAAAATTTGGTCAGTTTAGCTCCAATTTGCACTATAGAACAGGCGTTAAATGAAGATTGGTTTCCTGAAATATCAAAATAATGGGGATAATTATGGAAAGGAACTTATACGAAAAAGATTACTATCTCTGGTTAGAGAAAACCATATCTTTACTAGAAAATCATCAGTTTTCTGATTTAGATTTAGAGAATTTAATTGAAGAAATTAGCAGCATGGGTAAAAGCGAGAAACGAAGTTTAGAAAGTTATTTAACTCGCTTATTAGAACATTTGCTAAAACTGGTTTACTGGCAATCGGAATTAGAATATAATCAAAGAGGATGGAAAAATGAAATCAGGAATTTCCGTCGTGCCATAAAAAGAATTATTGCCGATAGTCCTAGTTTACAGCCTTATCTGATTGAAATTTTTGATAACTCTTTTCAAGAAGCTCGTATTTCTTTTATCGAATTATCGGGAATGGCTGAAAATTTGGTCAGTTTAGCTCCAATTTGCACTATAGAACAAGCTTTAAATGAGGATTGGTTTCCTGAAATATCAAAACAATGGGGATAATTATGGAAAAGAACTTATACGAAAAAGATTACTATCTCTGGTTAGAGAAAACCATTAATTTACTGGAAAATAATCAGTTTTCTGATTTAGATTTAGAAAATTTAATTGACGAAATAAAATCTATGTCTATCAATCAACAGAAAGCATTAAAAAGCAATCTGACTGTGATTTTATGGCATTTACTAAAATACTTACAAGAGCCAGAAAAACAAACCAGAAGCTGGGCATTAACCCTTTTTGAGCATCGAGAGAGAATCGAAGAAGATTTAGAAAATAGCCCTAGTCTTAAGAGTTTTTTAACAGAAGAAGATTTAAAAAAATGCTATAATAAAGCCAGAAAAAAAGCCGCTATTGAAACAGGGATAAACCTAGAGAAATTCCCGAAGAATTGCCCATTTACTTTGGCAGAAGCCCTAGATTTTGAATTTATCCCTAATCAAAACATTTGACTTTTTACCAAAAACCTACTATAACCTAGAAGTGCCATAAGATTCAAGTAATCATGTCCTTACATTTAGTTAATACTTGCCATTCGATGCCCATTTCCCCGATCTTCAATCCTGCGGGAGATGATGCGATCGAAAACCGTTCGATCTGGTTTGGTAACACCACCAACCTGATGCAGTTAAACGATGTCCGCTACACCTGGGCGGTGGGTTTATATCAACAAATGCGCGAAAATTTCTGGATCCCGCAACGCTTAGATATCACTCAAGACGTGACTGAATACGGGCATCTTACCGACGAAGAAAGATATGCTTATGATGGTATTTTGTCCTATCTAACTTTTCTTGATTCCGTGCAAACCTGTAATATTCCCCACCTCAAAGGTAGCGTCACTGCGCCAGAAATTAGTCTTTGTATGGCGGAACAAATTTCTCAAGAAGCCATGCACAATCAAAGTTATCAATACTTAATTGAAACGATTATTCCCTCGGATCGCAGAGGTGAAGTTTATGACTTTTGGCGCACCGATAAAGTTCTCAAAGATCGCTGTCAATTTATCGCTAGTCTCTACCAGCAATACATCGACAAACAAACTACTGAAAGCTATTTTATCGCTCTTCTTGCCGACTATTTACTGGAGAGTTTGTATTTTTATAACGGCTTTATCTTTTTCTATAATCTCGCTTCTCGACAGCTAATGTCTGGTAGCGCTGACGTTTTCAAAATGATCAACCGGGACGAATTAAGTCACGTCCGTTTGTATCAGAAACTTATTCCCGAAGCCATGGCAACTTTTTCCCATTCCGTTGAACAAATTTATGAGATGTTCGATAATGCGGTTAAACACGAATGTCGCTGGACAAATCACATTGTTGGCAACGACATTTTAGGTATTACCGAATACAGTACCGAACAGTACACCAAATACCTCGCTAATATTCGACTGAAAGCGATCGGACTTGAGCCTTTATACAGGGAAGAAAAGTATAACAAAAGTCCCTATAACCATCTGGAACGCTTCTCCGATACCAAAAAAGAAGGCCACACCAAAGCGAACTTTTTTGAAGCAACCGTGACCAGTTACGTTATGTCTTCTGGCTTAACTGGATGGGATGAAATTTAAAATTTACGGGACAAAAATGACCCAAATCATTACCATAAAGTGGCAATTTTGTCAAAAAATTGACAAAATTTAGCAGCCTTTATATAAAAGGAAGAAATTAGTGCTAATTTCTTCCTTTTTTTGCTTAGGTAATACGGTTCTTCGTTACTTGGTATGGTTCGATAGGGGGGCATAAATCGACTAAATCTTTATCTGGTAAGAGATTTAATTGATTAGTTCGCTCTAGAGCAAAAACAATTGACAAAAATCGCTAAATGCCTTTCTATATAAAGGTTCCATCCCTTATAACCCCCGTCCATTGCATAACACAAACCGAAGAACCGGTAATACTAAATCTGGTTATTAAAGACTGATTATTTATTCCCCCTCTTGCCCCTTGCCTTTTGCCTTTTGCCCTTTGCCTCTTGTATGAGTGCCTCTTGTATGAGTGCCTAAGTGGGTGGGTGGAATTAAATATAAAATGAACGTAGGTTGGGTTGAAGCATGAAACCCAACGCCCGCATAGTTTACGCTACCGCTAACCCATCCTACAAATAATTGTGCCTCCCTACTTAACCCGAACTGACCTGAGAAAATTATAAAACTAGAGATCATTTGCAAAAGTTGCCCTAGAATGAAAGCGTTGAAAAAGCCGAGCAATTACTGTATATTGCTGAAAAATTAACCAGAGATGACCAATACTACCGATAAACCGACCAACGATCTCTCAAAAATCTCCATGCGAGATTTAATGATCCAACTGAAAACATCTCCCGATGGTCTCACCACCAGTGAAGCAAAAAATCGCCTCAATAGCGACGGTTATAACGAGATTGCCGAGAAAAAAGTCAGCCCCCTGATCAAATTCCTTTCCTACTTTTGGAATCCCTTTTCCTGGATGATTGAAGCGGCGGTAATTTTTTCCGCTATCGTCGGTGATTGGGTGGACTTCGTGATTATCGCCATTCTACTGGTGGCTAACGGTTTGATCGGCTACTTCGAGGAAAAAACCGCCGGGGATGCGGTGGCTGCCTTGAAAGCGCAACTCGCCCTCAATGCCGATGCCAAAAGAGACGGCAAATTTGTTTCCGTCCCCGCTAGGGAATTAGTACCCGGAGACGTGATCCGGATCAAGATCGGCGATGTGCTGCCGGCCGATGCCCGACTGCTGCCGGGGGATCCCGTCAAAATCGACCAAGCTGCCCTAACGGGGGAATCCTTACCCGTGGATCGCAGTTCTGGCGAACAAGTGTACTCAGGTTCAGTGGTGAAAAAAGGTCAAGCTGAGGCCATAGTTAACGGGACCGGCAGTAATACCTTTTTCGGTCGTACCGCTAAACTGGTAGCCAGTACCGAAAACGTCAGCCATTTCCAGAAATCAGTCCTCAAAATCGGTGACTTTCTCATCGTCATTGCCCTGATTTTAATCGCTATTATCGTTGTTTACCGTCTTTATAACGGTATTGTCGATAAACAGGGCGTAGAAGTGATCCGCTTGCTGAAATTCTGTCTCGTTCTCACCATTGCTTCTGTTCCCGTCGCCTTGCCCACAGTTCTCTCCGTCAGTATGTCGGTAGGGGCAAAGGCACTAGCGGATAAAAACGCCGTGGTGACACGCTTGGCGGCGATCGAGGAACTAGCGGGCATGAATATGCTCTGTTCCGATAAAACCGGCACTCTCACCCTTAATCAGCTTAGTTTAGGCGATCCCTACACCCTGCCGGGGATCAGCGCCGACGATCTAATTCTCACCGCTTCCCTCGCTTCCCAAACTAGCGATGACGATCCGATCGATAAAACTATTCTCGCCGGTTTAAAAGATGCCACGGTACTCGATCGCTATCAAGTCACCCACTTTACCCCCTTCGATCCCGTCGCTAAACGCACCGAAGCCGATATTACCACCGCCGATGGTGAGACTTTTAAAACCAGTAAGGGCGCACCGCAGGTAATGCTCGATCTAGCCTACAATAAAGAGGAAATCGAAGGGACGGTGAATCAAATCATCGAAGATTACGCCAAAAAAGGCTATCGCGCCCTAGGAGTGGCAAAAACCAACCCCCAAGGTCAATGGCAATTCTTGGGCATTATTTCCCTATTCGATCCACCACGGGTTGATTCCCAATTAACCCTACAAACCGCCCTAAAATTAGGGGTTCCCGTCAAGATGATCACGGGGGATCAGGTGTTAATCGCTAAGGAAACCGCCCGACAATTGGGTTTAGGTAACAATATCCTCGATGCCAAAATTTTTCGGGAAGTCCCCCCCAATCAGCTAGGAACCCTCGTTGACATCCTCACCGCCGTAAAACGGACGGCGATTCCCAAACCTCACGATTTGGGTTTCTGCTTCTTTCCCGAAGGATTTTTCGCACCTGCCTTAACAGATTTACTCTGTTCTGGTCTTATGGTCGCTCTA
>NZ_SFBV01000131.1:0-7500 GCF_007095585.1 Microcystis sp. M_OC_Ca_00000000_C217Col | reverse complement strand
TGCAAGGGTATTTTAGCAATTTTAGCCGTTTTCTGTCCCTTTTTCTTGACTTTTTGGGAATTTAATATGGCTGTAATCCTTATATCATAAGTATTTCACAGTTATTCAGCAAACCCTATGTTAAGGAAAACCTCTCAATTCTCAGGAAAAGCGAAACCCAACACCCAACACCTAAATCTGTCTGAATCTTTTTCTTGGGTTTCCTTGGGTCTATTGTTGGGTTTCCTTGGGTCAACCCAACCTACGGTAGTTGACTACTGTAGAGTCCGTAGGTTGGGTTGAGCGAATAAATATGTTAAGGAAAACCTCTCAATTCTCAGGAAAAGCGAAACCCAACACCCAACACCTAAATCTGTCTGAATCTTTTTGTTGGGTTTCCTTGGGTGTATTGTTGGGTTTCCTTGGGTGTATTGTTGGGTTTCGTGCCTCAACCCAACCTACGGTAGAAACCCAACACCCAACCCCCCCCTGCCCCCCCGATGTCGGGGGGGTTGGGGGGGTCACACCCTGCCCCCACCAACAAACTTTTTGCCGCAAACCCTAGATACTCGATCGATTTTGAATCTCACCACGAAAAAAGCGATCGATCTTACAGCAAGATTTCTAGCGCTAGGGTGAACCCCGGAACCACATCTTCCCCGCTTAAAATCGCGTTCTCGGGATAACAGGTAATCGTCCCGTCCTGACGGTAGACGAAAGCCTGTTTATTGTGGCGATCGATCAACCATCCTAACTTCACCCCGTTCTCCCGATACTCCTCCATTTTCCGCTTTAACTTGGATAAACTATCGGTTTTAGAACGGATCTCGATCACGAAATCCGGCGCGAGATCGAGAAATTCATCCTCCCTTTCCTGCCAACCGGACGGTAAACGTTCTCTCGCCACGAAAGCCACATCGGGAGAGCGTACCGCGCTATTGGCCAGTTTAAAACCGCCGCTAGAACTAAATACCTCTCCTAACCCGTTCTGTTCGACCCAGTAGAGCAGGCGAGCGCCGGCTTTCAGTTCTCGATTCGCTGAAATACTTCCGATCGGGGGCATAGTGACTAACGTTCCATCTGCATTGCGTTCAAAGCCTAATTCCGGGTTCTGACAACTGAGGCGAATTAATTCCGCATCAGTAATCGTCGGGGATTTGCTTACCATATTGCATCAAAAAAAACAAGTATTTTTCACTAAATGATAACAAAGCGATGCCGATTGCCGCGCTTTTTCCTTTTGTACCCGAAAGGAAAAAAAATTGATCGCCCTATCCTGCATATTCCCAAAAAAGCAACCGATGAATTAGGTAGAAGCTCAAATCACCCTCACCGAGGAACTACCCATGAAATCCTTCGCCCTTCTCACCACCGTCAGCCTAATCGGCCTCTCCACCCTCGCCACTGTTCGCCCCGTTATGGCCCTAGAGAGCCGACAACCAGCCGAAACCCTGATCACTCAAGCGAACTACAAAGAAGCGATCGCCCACTTTAACCGGGGAATTAACTACATCCAACAGGAAAAATATGATCTCGCCCTCGCTCAATTCACCAGAGCGATCGAACTCGATCCGGACTATGCCGAAGCTTACCTCGGTCGGGGCATGATTTACACGATTCGCGAACAATGGCGACCGGCGTTTCAAGACCTGAACACCGCGATCCGACTAAACCCCCGCGCTGCCTACGCTTACCATTTCCGCGGATACGTCCATCTCGCATTTAACCAGAGACAAAATGCGATCGCCGATCTAACAACGGCCGCCGAATTATTTCGCCAGCAGGGAAACACAGAAATGTACAACAGCGCCATAGAAGCACTACGGCAGATAGGTGCGTAAGTTGCAAGGGAGAGCGATCGCTCTCCCCCTCTAAACTTTTGTAAAAAAACCAACCTGAAGACTTAAAACTTAATCGCATAATTGGAAAAAAACCAACGATAACATCCTTGCAAGTATCCCCCGACTAAAGAGGAGCCAACCCGATGAAACCAATTACTTTCACCCTATCGGTGCTACTGGCCACCACTGGCCTACTCGTTCAACCAGGAGGCTTCCTGATGGAAAACATTCCACCCATCCTCGCGCAGGAGCAGACCGCTTCTAGAGTCTATCAGAAAGCCAGCCCCGCCGTCGTCACCGTCAAAAATGGCAGCGGCCACGGTAGCGGCTTTCTCGTCAGTCCCGACGGTATCATCATTACCAACGCCCACGTTGTTGCGGACGGCCCCCGGGTGGTGACGGTGAAATTTTCCAACGGACAGCAGGCCTCGGCAGACGTGATCGGCTTCGCTAAAAATGGCGTGGATTTAGCCGTCCTGCGGATTTATAACCGCCAAAACCTGCCCTATCTTCCCCTGGCCCGTCCGAACTCCGCCAAAGTCGGCGAAAGCGTTTTCGTCATCGGCACACCCTTAAACGAGGACTATCAAAACACCCTCACCCAGGGCATTATCAGCCGTCTCGACCCCGAAAAAGGCATTGTGCAACACAACGCTAATATCAACAAAGGCAATTCCGGCGGGCCGCTTTTGAATTCACGGGGGGAAGTGGTGGGGGTTAACGTCGCAGGCGATATCGGGAGTTACGTTTACGACGGTGCGGGAAACCCGATCGGCCTTACCCAGAGCGGCATTAATTTCGCCGTTTCCCTCGATCGCCTGCAAGCTTTCCTCACCGCAGTTAAAACAGGCGATGTCTCCACCGTCTCAACATTAGGACAGGACGATCGGATACAGTTACTCGCCCTCCCTCTTAACGGTCAGACCGTTCAAGGCAACTTGACCAAAGACCAAAACGAGCAATATTACGGGTTCGAGGGTCGTGCAGGACAGAAAATCGTTCTGGATATGAACAGCAACGAGATCGCTCCCTATCTTGTCCTCTATCGCGTTCTCCAATCTTCCGAGGGGACAAAATACCCACAGGTCGCCCGTAGTGACCAGCGTGTCGATCGCGCCCCCGGGGATTTTAACGCTCGACTCGTAACCGAATTACCTGCCGATGGAGTTTATATCCTAGTGGCCACCTCTCGCGAAGGGGGTGAATCGGGTCGCTACACCCTCAACGCCGCCGCTAACCCTTAAATAATCCCATTTTGACCCTAATCACGATTCTAATCCCTATTTTCTGAGGAACTATCCCTATGAACTCTAGATATATTTCCCACCGTCTCGCTTGCGTCGGCCTCCTCGCCACTGTCCTCCTCGGTGGTATCGCCCCCGGTTTCAGCCAATCGACCACCCCGAATGGCGTCACCTTCTTCTGTAAAGAGGTGTTCGATCGCGCATCGGGAGGAAAAATCCCCGCTACCCTCGCTTGGATTCCCCAAAGAAGCGGCAATGTGCGGATTATCGGCTGGAAATCGGAATATTTCTCCAAACGTTCCCCGGTTCGTTGCGAGGAAGTCACGAAAAAATTCCAGGAAGCATATAATCAAGGGCGTTTTAACTATCTCACCACCGGCCGGGCGAAGGGATACCCGATCATCTGCAGCGTTTCACGATCCGGCGATCCCTGCGATGGTAATAGCCAACTTTTTACCCTTAAACCCCACGACAATCCAGATTTAGTCTTGCAACAACTCATGGACATCCTAGAGGGGAAAAGCTCGGATATGCTCCTCCAGAATTCCGGAGATAAAACCTATATCTCGATGACGGAGTTTTTCGCCAAAGCACCACTCGCCGATCGCGACGCACCCTGTGGTACGAGATCTGCTGGCCCGCAAAATAATTGCGTTCCCACCCGCTAGAATTTTCGCTGTTTTACCCCAAATTTCCCCATAATAACCATGTTGAAACCCTTTCCCCTACTCCTAAGCCTCCTACTTCTGCCCGTCGTACCGGTTAAAGCGCTATCCCCTTTCTCTGCTCCGGCGATCGTGGCGGAAGACAGCCCAGACGCGCAGATCGAGCGATCGATCCGTCAAGTCACTGTTAAGATTACTAGCGAGATAAATCGGGGATCGGGAATCATTATCGGGAAAAAAGGCAGTATATATCTCGTTTTGACCAACGCTCACGTTACCCGTGGCGCGACCACCCTACAGATCCAAACCCACGACGGCCAAACCCGCACAGCCTCGATCGCGCCGAATTCCCTTTTAAAAGATAAGGATCTGGCCCTGGTGGAGTTTAGCGATACCCGGGATTATCCGATCGCTAAAATTCGCGCCATTTCCCCGGATGCGGAACTAGATATCACTGTAACCGGTTATTCCGCAGAAACGGGGCAGTACACCACCGATAACGGGAAAATTGAACAAACAAGCGATCGACCCCTCCGGGAGGGCTACAGCGTCGGTTATAGTGGCGATATCGTGCAGGGAATGAGCGGCGGTGGTATCTTTTTCGAGGATGAGTTAATCGGTATTAACGGGCGATCGGCCCATCCGATTCTCTCTAACTACATCTACGAGGACGGTACAAAACCCACAGACGCGGAAATCCAACAGATGAGAGCGGTTAACTGGGGCATTTCCCTTCATACCCTATTAACCTACATCCGGCCCGAAATCCTCAGCGCCTATAACCTACCCCTACCGCAGGTGAACCCCGATATAGAAACCACCGTCTATACTGGTTATATCGCCAAATTAGAAGCGAAAGCGAAGGGTTTCACCGTCCGGATTGATAGTACGAGCGGTGGAAACGGTAGCGGTGTCATTATCGCTAAAGAAGGGAATATTTACACCGTCCTAACCGCAGACCATGTCTTCTGCGAAAAAATCAAAGGCACCACCAGATGTGCCGATCACACCTACACCGTCGTCACCAGCGACGGCAAAACTCGAAACATCGAGAAAAGCACCATCATCCGGCAGGAAGGGGTAGATTTAGCAGTTTTTCAGTTTGAAAGCCTGGACAATTATCCCGTTGCGGAAATAGCGAATTATAACCCAAATACCGATGATTTTGTTTTTGCGGCAGGCTTCCCCAAAATTGGCGACAATCCCTCGAAATGGTTGTTTAGTGGAGGTAGAATCAAAGATCAAGAAATGGGATTATTAGGAACCCGCCAAAATGACTTAAGCAATGAACAAGGGGCAGTATTAAAAAGTGTTGCTTCTTTAACCGGAGGGTATGAATTAGTTTATACCAGCATCACATTTGGGGGAATGAGTGGTGGTGCAGTCTTAGACTCCCAGGGGAGAGTAATAGGGATTCATGGACGTTCAGAAGGAGCAGGGGGGGGGAAAATTCAGTTAGGGTTTAGTTTGGGGATTCCCATTAGCACTTTTATCGGATTGCAAGAAAGATTCAAGGTAAAACCGCAATTATTAACCACTGCTCAACCCCAAGTTAGTCCGCAACAAAAACAAGAAATTAGTCAAGCGATTGCTGGTGTTATTGTCCCTAATACCAATGCGACGGCGGATATTTGGATAGAAAGGGGAGGACAATTATGGCGGTTACGGAGGTCTGAGGAAGCAATTAAGGCGTTTGATGAGGCGATTAAGCAAAATGACCCCGATAATGTCTATTTAGCCTGGTATGGGAAGGGATTAGCGTTAGGTGCTTTAGATAAATATCAACCAGCTATAGAAGCTTTGCAACAAGCGATTAATACCTTACCTAAAGGGGAAGATTTAAAGGAGTTTCACAGTAGTATTTTACAACTGCAAAGTAATGTTTATGCCGTTTTAGGTGGCTTCTCAAAAAGTGCTGGTAGAGAAAGAGAAGCCAGAGAAAATTATGAGCAAGCATTAACCGTGATTAATCAGGCGATTTCTCTGTTTCCCAATAGTCCTAAATCCTATATAATGAAAGAGTCAGTATTAGATAGTTTAGAACGCTATGATGAGGGATTAGCTGCGATTAATCAGGCAATTGATCTCGCTCCTCGTGCTTTGTGGTATGTGATTCGAGCGAGGTACTATTTCTTACAACAAAAATACGAATTAGCTTTAGATGACCATAACAAAGCTATTGAACTTAATCCTAATTATGCTATGGCTTACTCTGTTCGAGCGTTGCACTATTCCTCCCAACAAAAATACGATTTAGCTTTAGATGACTACAACAAAGCTATTGAACTTAATCCTAATTATGGTTTATATTATAGAGGGCGGGGGCTTAATTACCTTCTCCAACAAAAATACGAATTAGCTTTAGCTGACTTCAACAAAGCCATTGACATTAATCCTAATAATGCTGATGCTTACAACAATCGGGGTAATCTTTACTCTTACCAACAAAAATACGATTTAGCCCTCTCTGACTTCAACAAAGCTATTGACCTTAATCGTAATTTTGCTAAGGCTTACGAGAATCGTGGGAATCTTTACCGTCGCCAACAAAAATACGAATTAGCTTTAGCTGATTACAACAAAGCTATTGACATTAATCCTAATGATGCTGGTGCTTACGCCAGTCGGGGGAATCTTTACTCTGACTTGCAGAAATACGAATTAGCTTTAGCTGATTACAACAAAGCTATTGACATTAATTCTGATGATGTTTTTTCGGCTTACTTCTATCGGGGGATTTTTTACCATCGCCAACAAAAATATGATTTAGCTTTGGCTGACCTCAACAAAGCTATTGAACTTAATTCAAATTTTAGTCACTTTTACTTCGTTCGGGGGGATCTTTACGAAAACAAAGAAAAATACGAATTAGCTTTAGCTGACTACAGCAAAGCCATTGAACTTGATTCTAATTATGCTCAAGCTTACTACAATCGGGGGGAGCTTTACCGTCTCCAAAAAAAATACGATTTAGCTTTAGCTGACTACAGCAAAGCCATTGACATTAATCCTAATTATGCTAATGCTTACTACAATCGGGGGCTTCTTTACTATAACCAGCAGAAGTACGATTTAGCCCTCTCTGACTACAGCAAAGCTATTGACATTAATCCTAATTATGCTGACGCTTACAACAATCGGGGGGTTGTTTACTATAACTTGCAGAAATACGATTTAGCTTTAGCTGACTACAACCAAGCTATTAGAATTAATCCTAATTATGCTCAAGCTTACTACAATCGGGGGCTTCTTTACTATAACTTGCAGAAATACGATTGAGCCCTCTCTGACTACAGCAAAGCTATTGAAATTAATCCTAATTTGGCTCAAGCTTACTTAGGTCGTGGTGGTTTATATGCCATATTAGGACAACCCGAAAAAGTAAAAATTGATCTACAACAAGCAGCTATATTATTCCTCCAACAGAATAATATGGCTGCTTATGAACAAGTGATGCAGATTTTGCAGATTTTACAGTAGTTTAGTAGGTTGGTTTGAGGGAATAAATAGGTTAAAGAAAACCTCTCAATTCTCAGGGAAAGCGAAACCCAACACCCAACACCTAAATCTGTCTGAATCTTTTTGTTGGGTTTCCTTGGGTGTATTGTTGGGTTTCGTGCCTCAACCCAACCTACTTTAGTTTCCTTGGGTGTATTGTTGGGTTTCGTGCCTCAACCCAACCTACGGTAGGTTGGGTTGAGCGAATAAATAGGTTAAGGAAAACCTCTCAATTCCCAGGAAAAGCGAAACCCAACAGCCAACACCTAAATC
>NZ_SFBV01000130.1:0-3340 GCF_007095585.1 Microcystis sp. M_OC_Ca_00000000_C217Col | reverse complement strand
AGCATTTGGTTACAACTCGAAGGAAGTCAACCTGGTTGTTCCTGAATTTGGCAAACAAGCAACTTAGCTATTAAGGTATCAGGTGCGATGCCGAAGGCACTGCGTAGCAGTACGCCTATCTTGCAAGGTTGGGTTGACAACGGAAACCCAACATCATCCCCCTATTATTCTTCATGTTTTGTGTTGGGTTGCACTTCGTTTAACCCAACCTACGGATTATTTTACTATAAAATTAATACAATATGGATTAATAAAATACCAATAATCCGATTATTCTTGAGTGAGTTTATTAAGCCTAAAAACAAACAAAGGTATTTTTAATACATACACTTTTAAAAATCTCTGAATTTATTTATTAACAGAATTCCCAGTTAATTAAAAAATAAATAACTTAATTAAGTTAGCTTGGTTGGTTCTCTTTGCTTCCAACAAGACAGGTTCAGAGTTTTTTGTACATAAATTTCTCGCTCCCACAGGTGCAAGATTTTGAGAGAATCGTGCTTCAAAACCTTGCGTCTTCATCGGCCCGCGTCCTGTAGGGGCGAAGCATTCGGATAAAAAATCTACGGTTTCACCGATAGGTTATTGCCCGAATGCTTCGCCCCTACTTTTTCAGCAAACCCTAAATAGCTTGGAAGCCCGTTGTTTAATCGGTTTTGATGATGTTTTCGCAAAAAACAGTCTTTCAAAAAGAACATAAATAACTCAATTATCTTTTTTTTGTTCGATTTTGATAGTTGATCTGATGTTGAAAAATTGTTATTGTTTTCCTGAATCAATAATTTGATTCATTCATTGAGCGAAAATTTGGAGAATACATCTCATGGCTAACATCAAAATCAACGAGATCAAAAACACGGTGACTGACGAAATTATCGAGTTTCGCACCGATGCCGCTAACGACAGTCCAGAAAGCATCACCGCTTTTAAAACTTTACGTCAAGTGGTAGGCGGTTGTTGTTGCTGCCCCTGCCCACCACCTCCACCTCCACCTCCATGTCAATTCTAAAAAACCTAATCCACAGCCTGTTCCTGGTTACTGGGGAGCATCTCACCTTTGTAACCCCTAAATCAGGTTTTTATGTCAAGCTATTTTGAAAGCCTTGCTAGAAACCAGTTTTATGGATAAGTATAATTACTCACTTGCATAAATGAGATGCTCCCTGTTCCTGTTCCTGTTCCCTGTCCTGCCCCCGAACAAAAATAGTCAATTCGATACAGGATTCTGATATCGAATTCGGCTATATCGAGATATAGTTTTGAAAAGGGCATAGTGTTTCTCGCAATAATAGAGTTTTTCCGCAATTTTATTGATGAAAAACAGTTTTGAGGACTCAGTTTTTTGTTGAGAAACACTATATTTCTTGTCAAAGCTTTAAATATCTCTGGTTCTTCGTTACTTGGTATGGTTCGATAGGGGGGCATAAATCGACTAAATCCTTATCTGGCAAAAGACTTAATTGATTAGTTCGCTCTAGAGCAAAAACAATTGACAAAAATCGCTCAATGCCTTTCTATATAAGGGTTCCATCCCTGATAACCCCCGTCCATTGCATAACACAAACCGAAGAGCCATATCTCTTTTAAAATTGATAAGCGATACTTAGTTTCTAGTCTCGAAGATTTTTAGAAATATCTTCTATAAAGCTAGAGCATGGCTCCGTGTCTTTGTCTGGATTGATTTTTGTATTTTCTCGTAAAATAGGAGTCTCGTAATGTCTTGTGAACAAGAGAAGTGTAAAAGTTCTAACTTAGAGAATAATCTTGGTGACTATTCTCTGATTTTAAAAGAAATCGCCAACGATGAAGAACTAAAATCCCTGACTGAAGAGGATATTAAAGCTATCTTTGGTGGTGAAGGAGTTAATAAACCTGAACCACAACCACCGTACGGAAGTGTTCTTCCACTTCAGCCTAGTAGTTATCTATAGACAAGCCCATGACCGAATACCGTCGCATCAGCTACGCCGTCTGGGAAATCACCCTAAAATGTAACCTCGCCTGTCAGCATTGCGGTTCCCGCGCCGGCCATACCCGTAGCCACGAACTTACCACCGAAGAAGCCCTCGATCTCGTCCGTCAACTGGCCGAAGTGGGCATCAAAGAAGTTACCCTGATCGGGGGAGAAGCCTTCCTCCGTCCCGACTGGCTCGATATCGCCCGGGCGATTACCGACGCGGGCATGATCTGCGGTGTCACCACCGGCGGCTACGGCATCACCCTCGACACCGCCCAAAAGATGAAAGACGCGGGGATCAAAGTTGTCTCCGTCTCCGTGGACGGGTTAGAAACTACCCACGATCGCCTGCGGGGGAAACCCGGTTCGTGGCAATGGGCTTTCCGCACCATGGGCCACCTCAAACAAGCCGGTATCCCCTTCGGTTGCAATACCCAGATCAATCGCCTTTCCGCCCCCGAATTTCCCCGAATCTACGAAAAAATCCGCGATGCGGGCGTATTTGCATGGCGGATCCAGTTAACCGTCCCGATGGGTAACGCGGCCGATAATTCGGAAATTCTCCTGCAACCCTACGAACTCCTAGAACTATACCCGATGCTCGCCCGTGTCACCGAGCGAGCGCGACGGGAGGGGATAGACGTACAACCGGGCAACAATATCGGCTATTACGGCCCCTACGAACGTTTATTGCGGGGAGGGGACGCATGGACATTCTGGCAGGGGTGTAGTGCCGGACTGGCGGCACTGGGAATCGAGGCCGACGGAGCAATCAAAGGCTGTCCCTCCCTTCCCACCGCAGCCTATACCGGGGGCAATATCCGCGATCGCTCCCTGCGCCAGATTATCGAAGAGGCCGAAGAACTGCGCTTCAACCTCGGCGCGGGAACCCCGAAGGGAACCGATCACCTCTGGGGATTCTGTAAAACCTGCGAGTTCGCCGAACTCTGCCGAGGTGGTTGTAGTTGGACGGCTCATGTTTTCTTCGATCGCCGGGGGAACAATCCCTACTGTCACCACCGGGCCTTAAAACAAGCGGAGAAGGGAATCCGAGAGAGATTCTACCTCGATCGCCCCGCTGCGGGAATTCCCTTCGATAACGGCCAATTCGCGCTGGTAGAAGAACCCTTCCATTCTCCCCTAGCCAATGATCCCCTCGCCTTCAGTGCCGACGCGATCCAATGGCCGGAAAGCTGGCAAAACAAAACCCCCGTACTCACCCCCACAATCTAACCGTCACTAACCCCGCCCTAAAAGGGACGGGGCTTGCCTAAACCAATTTAGGCGCCGCAAGTAGAGACTACCGCATCGAGACACAATCTGGCACAGACCTCCGAATACTTCCCTAGTTCGGATTCCCTCTAAGCTTTATTGGTAAAGCGT
>NZ_SFBV01000013.1:0-2689 GCF_007095585.1 Microcystis sp. M_OC_Ca_00000000_C217Col | reverse complement strand
TGCAGGGATTAATGGCTTTTTTTGCGACAATAGTGGTTTTTGCCAGTATTTTTATCGATCTAATCAATGCTTACATTGATCCTCGCATCCGTTATTAATCAGGGAGAGGGAATTATGAAGTGGGGAAGTGGGGAAGTGGGGAGTTTGAGCATTTGTGCTAAAATCCCAATAGGCAGCTTAAAGACAGTACAGCTTGAGATGAGACAACAGCCGTGAAATTGATGTCACAGCTAATAAAAAATGGATCAGGATTGCTTTTTATCTCTAGGTTGTTGTTAGGTGATTGCGGACTGATTAATAATGGTTGAATGTTAATCGGCTTTTCCTTTTAGGGAGACGAAATCGGGCCTATGGGAATTACTATTGTCACCATTTTGCGGGGGATGAAAAGGATTTCTCACTTCGGGGGGAGTGGGTAAACCCTGTTTCATTTCTGCCACTTTTAAGAGGATCAAATACTCATAAAAAGCTTGCAAAGTACACCAAGCAAAACCAGCTTTACCATCGAGAATTCCCGCCAAGATAAAATACATATAAAACCAACGAAGCAAGGGACGAAAAGGCAATCGTAGAGATAAATCTTTTAAAGCTCTCCGTCTATCTACTTCGGTTTCACCAAAAAATAATTTTTTCCAACTAACACCACCGTTAGCCAACTGATGTAGGGTTTCTGCCGCTTCATCGGTAGAGTAACGATTATGTTTTTCAATCCAACGACTTAAACCTTTACTACAGGTATAGTGGGGATAGGTTTCTTCTAAAAAAGAGGTTTTTCCTCGACATTCTTCCCTTTCCGTGTGACCATAATCGCTAAACCAGACTTGATCTTTTCTAAATAGACGCATTTGATAACGGGGATACTGGGTGCTGCGACGGATCCAAGTTCCCATAAACATAACTCTTTCGGCCACATAAAAACCAGTAAATTCTTTCTGTTGAGTGGCGCGCAGACATTCTGCGTAGAGTTGGGGTGTCATCCTTTCATCTGCTTCGAGAATATAAACCCAGTCGTATTTAGTCTCGATATTTTCTAACATCCAAGTTCTTTGTTTACCATGACTCTCGAATTGATGCTGAATCACGCGCACTGGATAACGAGAAGCGATCTCTACTGTGCGATCGCTACTGTAGGAGTCAACCACAATCACATCATCGGATAGAAGTGCCGATTCCACACAGGCGGCAATATCAATTTCTTCGTTATGGGTGAGAATGTAAATGGAAAACATAGATATAGTATGGTGTTTGATTATACGAAACTCGATCGGGTAGTAGTCCTATTGTGTACCGGAAAAAGCGGAATGAAAACCAGTTCATAGAAGAGATTTTCTCAAAACTATCAGACTGCGCTCATTCTATCCTCGATCGCCATTTTGTCAATATTCCTTAAGTATTACTAATTGATTAGTTCGCTCTAGAAAAAAACAATTAACAAAAATCGCTAAATGCCTTTCTATATAAGGGTTCCATCCCTTATAACTCCCGTCCATTGCATAACACAAACCGAAGAGCCAAAAATTCTTTACCTGAGCTTGTAGCGACCGGCAATGAGCTATTCCCCGCCATGAGATAATAGACGGTGCTTTATGTCTCCAGTAATTTTCGATGACTGCTGTTTCCGAGTGTTTTCGTTCTCTCCGTTCCCAGGGGAATTGTGCCTTGATTCCCTTTATCACTGCCGGTGATCCCGATTTATCTACTACTGCCCAAGCTTTACGCATTTTAGACCGAGCAGGGGCTGATCTGATCGAGTTGGGGGTTCCCTATTCCGATCCTCTCGCGGATGGCCCGGTTATTCAAGCGGCGGCCACCCGCGCTTTAAATCGGGGTGTCAAGTTGGAAGATGTGCTAGAAATCGTCAAAAATGCCCAGGGAGAGGTGAAAGCTCCGATTATTCTGTTTACTTACTATAATCCCATCTATCATCGCGGGATAGATGTCTTTTTAGACCAAATTAAAGCAGCCGGGGTGAGTGGTTTGGTGGTTCCCGATTTACCCCTAGAGGAAGCGGAAAGTCTGCTGCAACCGGCTGCCGCTAAGGGAATTGAAGTGATTTTATTGGTAGCGCCTACCAGTCCCCCGGAACGAATACAAGCGATCGCCCTGCAATCTCAAGGTTTTATTTATCTGGTTAGTGTCACGGGAGTGACGGGAATGCGGAATCAAGTGGCCACCAGAGTGGAGGAATTGCTCGATTCTATCCGTTCTGTCACCGATAAACCCGTGGGGGTAGGATTTGGCATTTCTGACCCGACACAGGCGCTACAGGTGAAAAACTGGGGTGCTGATGCAGTAATTGTCGGCAGTGCCATGGTTAAACGTCTGGCCGATAATTCCCCCAGCGATGGCTTAAAATCCCTCGAAGAATTATGTCGCAGTTTAAAACAGGCGATTCGATGAGGGATGAGGAGTTAAGCGTTTATGTCTTCTCGTTCTGAATTCGTTCAATTTCATCTAGTGCTTTTTTCGCCCGGAATACGGCCCGGAGATAGGCGATCTGGCTTTCCCACGCTGATCGGGGTAGGATGGCGGGGATAGGGTTCGGGTTCTCGTTCATCGAAAAAATGGGCCTGAAACCCCGCCCTTTAGCGATAGCGGAGGGCGGCTTTATACAAGTTAGTGAGAAACAATTAAACCGTTAGAACGACGAATTAACTGAATCTTGCTAATAGCTATCTGTCCCAATCGT
>NZ_SFBV01000129.1:0-15604 GCF_007095585.1 Microcystis sp. M_OC_Ca_00000000_C217Col | reverse complement strand
TTATCAGTTATCAGTTATCAGTTATCAGTTATCAGTTATCAGTTATCAGTTATCAGTTATCAGTTATCAGTTATCAGTTATCAGTTATCAGTTATCAGTTATCAGTTATCA
Organism: Microcystis sp. M_OC_Ca_00000000_C217Col; assembly: GCF_007095585.1. Lineage (NCBI taxonomy): Bacteria > Bacillati > Cyanobacteriota > Cyanophyceae > Chroococcales > Microcystaceae > Microcystis > Microcystis sp. M_OC_Ca_00000000_C217Col. Next base: position 15,493 of record NZ_SFBV01000129.1, on the reverse strand, counting down.
GTTAAGTACCTAGGCAAAATTATTTACACATGACGATCATTGCCCCGTAAGGGTTTTAGCTCGATCGGGCAGGTAATTAATTTTGCATGACTACTTATCATGTGTGATAATTTTTGCTTATGGAATCGTGAAATGCTTATCAGGCAAGACTTTTAGTGCTATTTGGCGGAATAAACTATCAGTATAGACCTCGTTTCCACACAGAAACCAGAAGAGCCACCATTTTTCATAAGTAATGGCAGAGATGGTTAATCGCCCTAACCCCCCACCCCCCCTGCCCCCCCGACATCGGGGGGGTTGGGGGGCAAGGGGGGGTAAGATACCTGCCAAGAATAAAGAAAAATGGTATCAGATGTAAGTTTTCAGTTCACTGTTTACTGATCACTGATCACTGATCACTGATCACTGAAAAAAAGCTCCCCAGTTCATAATTCATAATTCATAATTCATAATTTATAATTCCCACCGATAACTAAAAATGAGTAATCTAATTCGCAAATATACACCCCCCACCTGTACCCTAGAAATTTGGGGAAATAGTTCGCCTCTAGCGGTTTGGCTAGGTAAAAACGTCTTAAACGATGCCCACTTTCAATTGCGCTTTGATGATCCTAGATTGAGTGAGGAAAAACAGGTGACAATCAAAGGCGATCGCACACAATTACAACTCCTAGGGGAAATTGTCGCTAATTATGTGCAGAATTTACTCTCTAGTCCCGTTTCTAGCCTCTCTTTCGTGGCTAGTAGTTCCCCCGAAAGTCATCTTCCCTCCTTACCCTCTCTCCATTGTCAGGGACTTCTCCAGCATCAATTATTTTTGGGTTCCCTGCTAACCGATCGAGATAAACAGGAGATTGAATTAACCACATCGCAATTATTCGATCTAGCCAATGCTTTAGGGGAATATAACCATGAAAGCCCCCTAATACCCCCTTTAATTCGCCAGAAAACTCGAAAAAATGCCCTGATCTGGACGGGATTAACCGCCTCAGCCCTAATAACTATCGGGGGAATAGCGATCGCATTTTATCAACAGCAAGAACTAACCAACAATGATTTAACCACCGATCCCAATAGCGCCAGGATTCCCCAACCCTTGCCAACGCTGCCTTTACCCCCCACGGGAACAGCCGCCCCAAACCCGCAGTTACCAGCAAATTTGGGCAATAAAACCCCTTTACCGCCACCGCCGCCCGTGGCAACCGTTCCAGCCCCAGTTCGCCCCTCTAGCGTCCCCCTAGTGATTCCGCCGTCCACTTTACCGCCGCCACCAGTCACAGGTTCGCTTCCCGGCGGCACGGCGATCATAATTGAACCGAATAATCAGAACATCCCGATTACTGCCCCCCCCGTCACCAGCGCTCAGGGTACAAATGCACTAGCAAATATTCCCCCTACCACAATGAATCCGACTCCAGCACCGCCAAAATTGCCCAATTTACCGCCTCTAAGCCCTGTTAACCCCGAAAATGTCAATTTAGACCCCAAACCGCCCACAAGTACCGCTAAAGCCCCAGAGACGAACTTACTAGATACAATTCCCCAAGTGGCAGAAACCAGAGAATATTTTCAGTCCCGTTGGCAACCCCCGGAAAGTCTTAAGCATACTCTAGAGTACCGTTTGGTCTTAAATCAGGATGGTTCCCTAAAACAGATTATTCCCCTGGGACAGGCGGCGAAAATCTATCTCGATCGCACTAATATGCCCCTGCTCAATCAACCTTTCGTTTCTCCCCTCGATATCTCTGGTAATCCTCAATTGCGTCTAGTTCTTGGTTCTGATGGTACGGTGCGGACCTTTATGGAACAGCAATAGGCTGTAAGCTGCTCGCGGGTTGAAATTGCTTGTTGAGACGAGGCAACGGGCAAGAGGCAAGACCCCCCAACCCCTCAGGGGGGTAAGATACCTGCCAAGAATAAGGAAAAATGGTATCAGATGCTCTATTAGAGATTAAGAAAAGCCGTCGTAGAACGACGGGGTTTTCAACCCAAATTTTCGCTCAATGTTCCGCTATGGTAAAAGGGTTACGGAGTCCTCCTAGCACCCGCACACCACACGAAAACCGTAGTAGTGGTAGGTGCTGACGCGCCTAGCGAAGAAGCTGCGGAAAGCGGAACGACAGAGACCTGGATTGCCGTACCAAGAACCGCCCCGTAATAGAGAACGATTATTATTCTCAGTAATCCACGCCGACCCGTCCTCTGGCGCTCCGGTATAGCTATCGTGCCAATCGTCCGCGCACCATTCCCAGACTTGCCCGTGCATATCGTAAAGTCCGAAAGCGTTGGGGGGAAACTGCCCGACGGGAGTGGTTTGTTGTCGATAAGTACCCTTTTTACCGTCGGCGTAGGTATAGTTTCCGTGATAGTTCGCTATTTCGGTGGAGAGGGTAGCCCCGAAAGCAAAAGGAGTGGTCGTTCCTGCGCGACAAGCGTATTCCCACTGTGCCTCGCTGGGGAGATGATAATCTTTCTGAGTAAGCTTGGATAGCCGTTTACAGAATTCTACGGCTTGATACCAGTTCACACACTCTACCGGTCGATTATTTCCCTTGAAGTACGAGGGGTCGAGGGATAGGTCGATGTCGATTTTCGCCTGAGATGCGATGATTCGCCATTGCTCTTGGGTAATGGGATATTTGCCCATGTAGAAAGAGGGAACGGTGACTCGATGCTGCGGTTTTTCGTAGTTATGCCCCTCACCATCGGGCGATCCCATGAGGAAAGTACCGCCAGGGATATAGACTATTTCTAGGTCGATATTATTGCCGAGGTTTTCGCTCTTTTGAAAACCTTTTCCCAGGCGAGGTTTGATTATATTCCCTCTGGGATCAACGGTGATGATCTCGAAGGAGAATTCTTTCCCTTTTTCCTCCTCCTGACTACAATCTTCCTCTTCTACTCCCCGCTTATTTTCCTCTCGCTCTTTTTCTTCCTCAAATCGTCTTGCTAATTGCTGTTCGTAGGCTTCTCGAACTTTCTTTTGCTTGGCTTTAAGAAGATCGCTATAGGGTTGAATTAACTCTTTTTCGATCTCGATATTCGGTAAGCGGACTTCGTAGTAGGGATCGAGATTTAGATAATAAATATCGATATAAAAAGCCAAGAGAATTTGGTGAATTTTGATAATTACCGCTCTAATAATCAAGAGGATTTCATCTTCGGTTTTTCCTGCCTTTAATAATTCCCGTTCTACTTCTCGCCAATTCCATTCGATCGGTGAGAAAGACATCGCTTGCTTATCCTGCATTTTCCAAGAGGCAACTCGAAAGGTCACGGCATCCGATCGAATGTCTGTATAGATTATATATACAGGTACGCAGGACAACAAACTATGTAACCGTTCGATTTCGATTTCCTCGATTGGTTGCTTGAAATAATCTCCAAAAAATTTAACGGGATATAGTTGATCATTAACTGAATAGTAATCCGCAAGAAAAGAACTCACCTTTCGCATCTCTAGCTTGAAATCTAACTTCCTCATGGCAGCTAGGGAGCGATCGCTCGCTACACTGGGTAAACAGGCTAATATCAAGAGAGTTTGTTGGTATTTCTTGAGAATCTGCTCGGTTTCAAAGCGACTCAACTGCGATAACCATGTATCTTTGTCCCACTCAGCTTGAATTTCTTGCAGCTTTAACTCAATTTCTTTTTCTTGCTGTTCTCTTAGTAGTTCTTGCCGTAGATAACTCAGGTTACGTTGTTCTTTTTGGATGGCGATTTTGATTTCTTTCAATTCAAGAGAAAGATTTTCTAAACCGATTCTTTCCCTAGGGATTTCATTATCTGTTTCTTGTTGCACCAATTTGCACTTGAATTGGTGCAACGCCAATTCAAGTGCGAATTGGCGTTGTTTTCTTTGCAGTTGTAGGGATTGATTATCGAGTTCCAGCTTTTTTTTGTAGTAAGATAACTCGGCTTTTTTGACTTCGCTATTATTTTCCACTACGGAGGCACCATGACGAGATGCTTGATCATCATTAGATAGAAGGCGCTCCATCAGCTTCAGTGCCACCCGGGAGATACCAACAACAATTTGCTCGATCATTACCGCATCCATTAGACTAACTCCTCATACTGTAGTGTTTTCATGTCCACACCTATCGATGATTACGACTTCTCTGATTGTAATTATTAACTGACTTTTTGGGTTGTGTGATAATTTTTGCTTATGGAGTCGTGAAATGCTTATTGGGCAAGACTTTTAGGGCTATTTTGCGGATATTCTATCAGTATAGACCTCGTTTCCACACAGAAACCAGAAGAGCCAAAACTGTATAAGCTGATTCGGACAAAGGACAAAGCGATCGAGAATTTTGATAATGTCTTTGCCAGATAATTGTTTCAGATTAGGCATATTCTGGCTGTCACTAAAATGTAATCTGTAGAGAAGGTTTGCAACTAGATCGAACTCCCTGGGTTCCTCTCTCTCTAAATTCAATAAAATAGCTTCTTGGAGATTATTAAACTACCTCGTCTCAGGTATTTCCCCAGGTAACAATCGAAATTTCCACGCATTCACCTACCTATCCTTGTTGTTCACCAGAACGAATAATTGCGTTAACTTTTGGACTTAATTTTGTCATAATTGCTCATGTTTATTTTTTGCTTATTTAGATTTATGGCAATCGAGCAAGGGACGGGTCATTGATCCATTCTAATTGACTTTTCCCTAAGTAAGTAGTTATCATTGAATTGAAGATAGATTTTGCCTTTGATCCCCCCTTAGTGCTAGGGTCGTTTCATTGTCTCTTATGTCATTCTCTCAAATCTTTATCTGGCAACGTTTTTAGTCGATTTCTCGGAAATACATATCTAAAAATTTTTAAAAACGTCGTGCTTTGCTTACCGCATAAGCGATTAAACGTAGCAAAAAAAAGAATTAGATTCGGAGAATGAATCAGCCCTACCAAGCGTTTAGGTCTAACGACCAGCTTCCAATATGCCCTATCGTAGCTTTTTTGAGTATATTCAATGCCGCCATTTTGTCTCTATCTTCTACATACCCACAGAAACAAACATGGGTTCTAACCGATAGAGATTTTTGGATTAACCGACCACAATTAAAGCACTCTTGACTTGTATAGAGCATCTCACCTTTGTAACCCCTAAATCAGGTTTTTATGTCAAGCTATTTTGAAAGCCTTGCTAGAAAACAGTTTTAGGGATAAGTATAATTACTCACTTGCATAAATGAGATGCTCCCTTGCCATTGTTATAGAACCTAAGAATAGCAGTCCAAGTCCGTTCGCAAGCCTGTTGACAAGCTGTAGAGTTAAGGTCTTGAACAAAAGGGTATTCACTCCTTAATTGAGTGACATATTTATATATATCCTTTTGTCCTACACCTTTATTGTCTTCCCAATATCTAAGACATTTATTCCGAACAAACTGTACTGTCTGAATAGCCTCATCAATGGCTTGATATTGAGATGGTTTTCCTTTAAGCTTGTACTCTAAAACAAACATTTTGCGCTATCGAACCAACGATAACCAACTATTCTAGCATACTAAAATTAAATTGACAACTATAGATTGGAGTTATTCTTAGCCGTGCTTCGCTGTTTCTATGTTGGCGGAACTTTTCATCTCCGAGGTAAAACCGAGGGTTCCTTCAAGCCGACATTTAAGGTAAAAACGACGCAATTGAACCTAAGCAAGAGTCAACCATTGTCCCAAAAACCCTATCAAACGAAACCGCCTTAAGAATTGCCCTGGCATCGAAAGCTTTGCCCAGGACTTCGAGCGCCGATCTGTTCGATGCCCTTTACAATTGTCTGGGGGAAGATATCAACGAAACCAACCTTAATCAAATCACTGTCACCAATTTAAAAACCGCCTTCGGTCAAACCTACGAATTAGATGGAGAAGAAGATGGAGAAGATGCCGATGCCAACGATATCGCCCATTTAAAAGAAGCGGTGCGAATTCTCTGGGGTGAAATCGAGGATGACGAGCATCAGCACCCATTGCCTCCTATCGAATTCTACAGTGAAGGGGAAATGCCCCAGTCAATCCGGGTGGCCGTGGCTTCTAATAGCGGTGAAAATCTTGACGGTCATTTTGGTTCCTGTTTGCGCTATCTGGTCTATCAATTAGGGTCTGCTGAAAAAGTTTTTCCTGGGGGTAGGAGTCAGTAGCCGGTCGTCAGGAGTCAGTAGCCGGTCGTTTCAGGCTTTGTTGCCTTGTTTTTTGTACCAAGCGATGTACTACAAGGAGAATAATGCAAGGTTTTTGAGGGTTCCAATCCGATTTTCTAGCACTAACATCGGATTTTAACAGGTCAAAAGCCTTATTTTAAAAGGGTTTTACCATTATTCAGCAAGCTCCAATTATCGGCCACGCAGATGAAGTTAATTGATGTGCGTTCTGCCTTGGCAGCGGCCCTTCAGGAAGATAAAAATGGTTATCGGCTTAGTCTGATCAAAGATTGTCAGGCAATCTTCGTGGTGTCTATCGGCGGACCGGCCGCCGCTAAGATGATTCAAGGTGGTGTTTATCCGGTGAAAAAAGATGCAGGTGGTCAAGCGCGGGAAATTTTGGCGGATTTACAGCGAGTGATTCAAACTTCGCCGCCACCCTGGATGGCCAAAGCTCTCGGCGTGGCTGATGGGCAAAGAGTGAAAAATTACAAGGGTTCTTAATATTAATTAACAATAATCTCGTCGGTGCTGTCGGGTTGGTTTATTTCCGTTAGGGTTTGCCAACCTGATTGCCAGAGATTCGCGTCTTGCAACTGTTTAGCATTAATCCAGAAGCGGACAGTCGGATCGCAGGAAGCGACTAATTCGGCAAAAACCCATTGACCGCGATTTTGACGATTGACCACTTGAAAATGTCGCCAGCCCCATGTTTTTTGTTTTGCCGTCCATTTTGATCCCAAGAGATGGGGATATTTCTGTTTTTTGGGCATAAAAGTTAAGACACCTGAGTTCGGGATAGGCGAAAACCCTTATATTATCCTAGTTTGCCAACCCGATTTTTTTCCGGTAGCCAAGGAGAGGAAAAATGATCGGGGCGCTTAAGTGCGCCCCAGTTTTGGCTAATAACCGCGCCAAACACCAACCAAAACCCCTTGCACCTGTACTTGTTCAGTATTGGCTGTAATTGGTTGATATTTTTGATTGGAGGGTTGGAGAGTGATGATTTCGCCTTCTTGGTAGAAACGTTTTAAAGTAGTGCCGTGGCCTTCGACTCTGGCGGCGACGATTTCCCCATTGGACACCGCTTCATTACCCGTGAGAGAACGCATAATCACCAGATCCCCATCGGCAATATGATCCTCGATCATACTGTCTCCGGAAACGCGCAGAGCATAACAGTCTTGACTGCGTTGCAACAGGTTAGAAAGATCGAGTTTTTCTTCCACATCGGTGAAGGGTTCCACTAAACCACCAGCAGCGATTACACCTAGAACTGGTAAACCTTGCACTGGTTGTTTGAGAATCCGCAGGGTGCGTGCTTTTCCTTCTGTCCAATCAATATAGCCTTTGGTGCGTAAACGTTCTAAACGGCTTTGAATCGGTGCGGGAGAGCGTAAATTCATCGCTCGCATCATTTGCCGGATGGAAGGGGCGTGTTGAGTAGTACGAATATACTCAATCAGCCAGTCGTACAACTCCTGTTGCGCTTGAGTAAGGGATTCGAGGTTAGTCATGATCTATTTTCCTACCCTTGGGTTAAGATAATTTGTACTTTAGTTCATTTGTGTTTAACCTAGTACATCTTAACTTCATCGGCTGACTAAATCAACTGGTTATTAGATCTCTTGCAAAAATCAAAAATTGTCGTGCTTGGTTAGGAGACTCCGAGACAGGAGACTCCGAGACAGGAGACTCCGAGACAGGAGACTCCGAGACAGGGGATTATTTCTATTTATTCTTCCGACACCCCACACCCCACACCCCACACCCTGCCCCCAGGAAAAACTTTTTGCCGCAAACCCTAATTAATAATTCATAATTCCTTCTCCCTGCTAATAGACAGTCTTAATGAGTAATTTAGATAGTCAACAGCTTATCTTCTGACCTAGCACTTTTTTTAAAAAAGTATCATTAATTTTTATCTCAATTCTGAATATTAATTAATCTCAGGGTCGGTTGCGGGCAAACTCAGCAGCGTATTAAGAAAAAATAACGAATTGCTAGAAAGCCGAGAATCTGGATAATGATCGAGGTGGGGACAGAAAAATTGCTCTACTTAAGCCTGTCTGCCGTAAGCGTCCAATAGTAGATAGGGAGTCAAAAGCGACGCTCAAGAAAGTCCTTCGGTTGTCAGGGAAACGAGAGGATATTTAGTGCGAAATTGAGCCGTAAAAAAACTTAAAATCCCGACAAATATCGTAAAAACTAAGGGGAACACATGACCACAAAAACCTATGCAACCATAGATGGTAACGAAGCTGTTGCACGCGTTGCCTATCGTCTCAGTGAAGTGATCGCTATTTATCCTATCACTCCCTCCTCGCCTATGGGTGAATGGTCCGATAGTTGGGCCGCCGAACGCAGAGCTAATCTCTGGGGAACCATTCCTTCCGTAATCGAAATGCAGAGCGAAGGTGGGGCAGCGGGAACCCTGCACGGAGCGCTACAAACAGGCTCTTTAACTACCACTTTCACCTCCTCCCAGGGATTATTATTAATGCTCCCCAACTTCTACAAAATTGCGGGGGAATTAACCTCTTCAGTGGTCCATGTGGCGGCCCGTGCTTTAGCAGCCCAAGGGTTGTCAATTTTTGGGGATCATAGTGATGTTATGTCTGCCAGAAGTACGGGTTGGGCTATGTTAGCGGCTAATTCCGTTCAAGAAGCTCATGATCTGGCAGCAATCGCCACAGCTACCACCCTAGAAACGCGGCTTCCTTTCCTACACTTTTTTGATGGTTTTCGTACCAGTCATGAGGTGCAAAAAGTCGAATTAATTAGCGATGAAATTCTCAAAGAACTGATAGATGAAGACCTAATTATTGCCCATCGTCAAAGAGCTTTAACTCCCGATCGACCGGTGTTACGAGGCACAGCACAAAATCCCGATGTTTATTTCCAGGCAAGGGAAAGCGTCAATCCTTTCTATCATGCTTGTCCCGATATCGCTCAAAAAATTATGGATCGTTTTGCCCAATTAACAGGACGGCAATACCATCTTTATGAATACCACGGTGCGCCCGATGCCGAAAGAGTGATTATTCTAATGGGATCGGGAGGAGAAACCGTCCATGAAACTGTGGATTATCTCAATCAAAATGGGTCTAAAGTTGGGGTTTTAAAAGTTCGTCTTTATCGTCCCTTCGCCGCCGACAAATTACTGGCAGCTTTGCCCACCACAGTGAAAAAAATAGCCGTTTTAGATCGCTGTAAAGAACCCGGCGCCGGGGGCGATCCGCTATATTTAGACGTGGTAAATGCCTTTATGGAGGAGTACGAAGGCAAGCTGCCGAAAATTGTCGGAGGACGCTACGGTTTATCTTCCAAAGAATTTACTCCAGCTATGGTTGCTGGCATATTTGATAACTTAAGTCTCGACAAACCGAAAAATCACTTCACTATTGGTATCGTTGACGATCTTACCTTTTCCAGTCTGGAATATGACCGCAGTTTTTCCACCGAACCAGACAAAGTAGTGCGAGCGGTTTTCTACGGTTTAGGTTCCGATGGTACGGTGGGAGCTAACAAAAATTCAATTAAAATTATCGGTGAAGATACTGATAATTATGCCCAGGGTTATTTCGTCTATGATTCTAAAAAATCTGGCTCTGTGACCGTTTCTCACCTACGCTTTGGACCAGAGCCGATTCGCTCTACCTATTTAATCACCGATGCTAACTTTATCGCCTGTCATCAGTGGGAATTTATCGAACAATTTGACCTGCTAGAAACCGCTAAACCGAACTCAATTTTCCTCCTCAATAGTCCCTATCTACCGGAGGAGGTATTTAGTCACTTACCGCGCCATCTCCAGCAAACTATCATCGACAAAAATCTGCAAGTTTATACGATTAATGCCACTCAAGTGGCCAAAGAAGCGGGGATGGGCAGCCGGATTAATACCGTGATGCAGGTGTGTTTCTTTGCCCTAGCGGGGGTTTTGTCTCGGGAAGATGCGATCGCACAAATCAAAAAAGCCATCCGCAAGACCTACGGCAAGAAAGGCGAAGAAATCGTGCAGATGAACATCAAGGCTGTGGATTCTGCCCTAGAACACCTCTATCAAGTGCCAATTCCCGCCACTGTCACCCCTGAAGCTTTTGAATTAAGACCCCCAATTCCCGACACTGCACCCGCTTTCGTCCGAGAAGTCCTCGGCAAAATTATCGCCCGTCACGGGGAGGAATTGCCCGTTAGCGCCCTTCCCAACGATGGGACCTATCCCACCGCCACTAGCCAATGGGAAAAACGCAATATTGCCCAAGAAATACCCGTTTGGGATGCAGATGTCTGTGTTCAGTGCGGTAAATGCGTTCTTGTTTGTCCCCACGCCGTTATTCGCTCGAAAGTCTATGATGAGGCCGAATTAGCCACGGCCCCGGAAACCTTTAAAGTCGCTAATGCCAAGGATCACGACTGGAAAGGGCTAAAATTCACCATCCAAGTGGCCGCCGAAGATTGTACCGGTTGCGGTCTCTGCGTTGATGTTTGCCCCGCTAAAAACAAATCGCAACCACGTCTAAGGGCGATTAATATGGCTCCCCAACTGCCGCTGCGGGAACAGGAACGAGTTAACTGGGATTTCTTCCTTAATTTGCCTAATCCAGACCGATTAAGCCTAAATCTCAACAAAATTAACCATCAGCAAATGCAGGAACCTCTCTTTGAGTTTTCCGGTGCTTGTGCTGGTTGTGGTGAGACTCCCTACGTTAAATTAGTCAGTCAGCTATTTGGCGATCGCATGATAGTGGCTAATGCCACCGGTTGTTCATCTATCTACGGAGGTAATTTACCGACAACACCCTGGGCAGTTAATGCCGAAGGTCGCGGGCCGGCCTGGTCGAATTCCCTCTTTGAAGATAATGCCGAATTTGGCTTAGGATTCCGGGTTTCCATCGATAAACAGGCAGAATTTGCCGCCGAACTGTTAGCAACCCTCGCTAGTGAAATCGGAGAAAGTCTAGCGGCAGATATTCTCAATTGTCACCAAGTCGATGAAGCGGAAATTTACGAACAACGGCAACGGGTAGAGGCCTTAAAATCCCGTTTAGGGCAATTAACCCCGACCACGCAGGTGAAAATGTTGTTATCCGTGGCCGATTATCTGGTCAAGAAAAGCGTCTGGATTGTCGGGGGTGACGGTTGGGCCTACGACATCGGTTATGGTGGCTTAGATCACGTTTTAGCCAGTGGTCGCAATGTGAATATTTTGGTCATGGATACGGAAGTTTACTCGAATACGGGTGGCCAGGCCTCGAAAGCTACTCCTCGGGCCGCCGTAGCTAAATTTGCTTCTGGTGGCAAACCGGGACCGAAAAAAGACCTCGGTTTAATGGCCATGACCTACGGTAACGTCTATGTGGCCAGCGTGGCTATGGGGGCAAAAAACGAGCAAACTATCAAAGCTTTCCTAGAAGCGGAAGCTTACAACGGGCCATCGTTAATTATCGCCTATTCTCACTGTATTGCTCACGGGATCAACATGACCACCGCCATGAACCATCAAAAAGAAGTGGTGGAAAGCGGTCGCTGGTTAATGTACCGTTATCATCCCGATTTAGCTAAAGAAGGCAAAAATCCCCTGCAATTAGACAGCCGTGCGCCTAAGCTTACCGTAGCGCAAACTCTCTACTCGGAGAATCGCTTTAAGATGTTGGCCACCAGTAAGCCCGAGGAAGCTAAACGTCTGCTCAAAGAAGCACAAGCAGATGTGGATACGCGCTGGCAAATGTATCAGTACTTAGCAGCAAAAGGTACAGGGAGCAAGGAATAGTTATGAATCTACACACTACCTACATGGGTTTACAATTGCGATCGCCGCTAGTCATCGGTGCGGCCGCACCCTTGAGCGAGGATATCGACAATATCAAGAGAATGGAAGACTTTGGGGCCGCTGCCGTGGTTTTACACTCCTTTTTCGAGGAGCAGATTAAACAGGAAAGACTGGCTCTACACCATCATTTTACCCACGGAGCCGAGAGTTTTGCGGAAGCTTTGACTTATTTTCCCGAACCGGAGGTTTTTCACGTTGGTTCCGACGAATATCTCAACCATATTCGCAAAGCCAAAGAAATGGTCGATATTCCCATTATTGCCAGTCTCAACGGTGAGACCTCTGGGGGATGGTTAGAGTATGCCATTCAAATTCAACAAGCGGGCGCTGATGCTTTGGAGTTGAATGTTTATTATGTTCCCAACGACCTGGAATTAACCGGAAATCACGTCGAACAAAACTATATTGATATCCTCAAAATTGTCAAATCGGAGGTATCAATTCCCGTCTCGATGAAGTTAAGTCCCTACTTTAGCAATACGGCCAATATGGCTAAACAATTAGCGGAAGCGGGGGCCGATGGGTTGGTATTATTTAACCGTTTCTATCAGCCAGATATCGACTTAGACACCTTAGATGTTCACCCCAATATTATCCTCAGTAATCCCCAAGCAATGCGTTTACCCCTGCGCTGGATTGCCATGCTTTATGGTCGTGTACCGACGGATTTTGCCGCTACCAGTGGTATTCATAACGCCCTCGACGTGATCAAAATGATGATGGTGGGGGCAAAAGCGACCATGTTAGTTAGTGTTTTATTACGCCACGGTTTGGAGGAAATTACCAAGATCGAACAGGGTTTATTGCATTGGTTGGAGGAAAATGAATACGAATCGATCGAGCAGTTAATTGGCAGTATGAGTCAAATGAATTGCCCAGATCCGAGTGCTTTTGAACGGGTACAGTATATGAAAGCTCTGCAAAGTTACGAACCTGTTTGGAAACGTTTTCAAACCACCAGTAAATAAAAGTGGGAAGCTTTTTTCAGTGATCAGTAAACAGTAATCAGTAATCAGTAATCAGTGAACTGAAAACTTAAGTAGGTAGGCGTTAAAAATTATCAGACACCCCCCTTATCAAGGGGGATCGGCACCCCCCTTATCAAGGGGGGACTAAGGGGGGATCGGCACCCCCCTTATCAAGGGGGGCAGGGGGGATCAAACCTAAAATCCATTTTTAATTTAATTATAACCAGCTACTTAACTGAAAACTGAAAACTTACATCTGATAACTGATAACTGATAACTGATAACTGACAAAAAAATCCTGGAGGATATAACCATGAACGAGAATCAAAACAAAAAAATTGGTATTCTGACCAGTGGTGGCGATTGCCCAGGGTTAAATGCGGTAATTCGTGCCGTGGTGAAAGCATCAAAACTAAAGGGTTGGGATGTGTACGGCATTCCCTACGGGACCGACGGTTTTATGCAGATTGCCGAGGGAAAATATCACCCCCAAGATTTGATCCTGACTCACCATGGCTATAACCTACCCGGAGTCTTGAAAGGATTAGACGTTTTGCAGTTTCTTAGTGGTAGTGTTTTGGGTTCTTTGAGCAAGGGACATCCTGAAAACCCAGAAATTGCTGCGAAAATCCTGCAAGGATACGAAATGCTGGGATTAGATGCCCTGATCGTCGTCGGGGGCGATGGGAGCGTCGATATCATCTACGATCTCGCCCAGAAGGGCAATTGGAATATTATCGCAGTTCCCAAAACCATCGATAATGATGTTCCCTATACGGAATGGTCCGTCGGTTTTACCACTGCCGTGGATATCGTCACCCAAGCTTTGTATGATCTCACCTTTACCGCCGCTAGTCACGAAAGGGTGATGATTGTGCAGGTGATGGGTAGAGATGCCGGTCATTTAGCCCTTCATGCGGGGATTGCTGGGGGTGCCGATGCGATTTTTATTCCCGAATTAACCCCGGCTCTCACTCCCGAAATTATCGACGGTTGTTGTCGTCATTTGGCACAATTACGCGCCCAAGGTCGTAAATTCGCTCTCATTGTCATTTCTGAAGGAGTTAAAAACGAAGATAACCAAAAAGAGAAGTATATTGGCGATTATTTAGAAAAATTAATAGTTGACAAAACTCGCTCTTTGTGCGTTACCGATCCCGTCTTCTGTTATCTCAATTCCATGGATGTGCGGGCCATGTCTTTGGGACACCTGCAAAGAAGTCGTCCTCCTTTGGCCATGGATCGACTGTTAGCCACGGCTTTCGGCATTAAGGCCGTAGAATTAATCGAACAGGGAAAACTCGATCGCGTGGTGATTTGGCGCGGGGGACAAGTGCGTAGTCTGCCCCTGAAACCGGTGATCAAAATTATCAAACAATGTCATCAAGAGCATCGCTGTGCCTATCCCGTGGATCCTGATGGTTTTATCGTGAAAACAGCCCGTTCTTTGGGAATTTACCTAGGGGAAAATACCACAACCGAGACGGCAGTGGTTCCGGAAGCTGTGGAGGTGTTGGTTTAGTTATAATAAAGCGAGAAGGGTTGCTAATACTTTCTCGCTTTATTAATTGGTTAAAATTAGGCATTTCTAAACGCTACAATTACGGTAGATACTGACAGCTACTGTCGCAATAAAGAAACTTTTTAAAAGAGTGTAATTAGGGCTTGCTGAATAAATGTGAAATATAGACGAGGTAAGGGTTTTAGGGGCCTATTTTGCGAAACAGGTGCAAGATTTTGAGAGAATCGTGGTTGAAAACCTTACATCTTCGGGGCGAAGCATTCGGGCATAACCTATCGCTGAAACCGTAGATTTCCTATCCGAATGCTTCGCCCGTACTTTTTCAGCCAGCCCTAATTAAGTAGCTGGTTATAATTAAATTTAAAATGGATTTTAGGTTCGATCCCCCCTGCCCCCCTTGATAAGGGGGGTGCCGATAGGCGGGGGGATCTGACAACTTTTAACGCCTACCTACTTAATTTTCTGAGCATAAACTTTTATTATCGGCCCGCGTCCTGTAGGGGCGAAGCATTCGGGCAATAACCTATCGGTGAAACCAGAGATTTTCTATCCGAATGCTTCGCCCGTACTTTTTGCCGCAAACCCTACATAAAGACTTCTACTATCAGTAATGAGGTTATAAGATTGAACTATTGGACAAGCTTCAATGAGATGTCTAATCTCTTGAAAATATTCATTAATCAACAAATTCTATCTCCTCAATTTCTTCTTTGTCTTGCAGTAAAGCTTCTAGCATCCAAGCTTCTCCCATCCATTCATCAAAGTCTAAGGTATGCTGCAATTCATTGTTTTCAAA
Organism: Microcystis sp. M_OC_Ca_00000000_C217Col; assembly: GCF_007095585.1. NCBI lineage: Bacteria > Bacillati > Cyanobacteriota > Cyanophyceae > Chroococcales > Microcystaceae > Microcystis > Microcystis sp. M_OC_Ca_00000000_C217Col. Next base: position 231 of record NZ_SFBV01000129.1, on the reverse strand, counting down.
TCTTCTGAGAAATTTTTTTGTCTGCATTTGATACTTAAGTAGGTAGGCGTTAAAAATCATCAGATGCCCCCCTTATTAAGGGGGGATTAAGGGGGGATCCCCCCGCCTATCAGCACCCCCCTTATCAAGGGGGATCCCCCCGCCTATCGGCACCCCCCTTATCAAGGGGGATCCCCCCGCCTATCGGCACCCCCCTTATCAAGGGGGATCCCCCCGCCTATCGGCACCCCC
>NZ_SFBV01000128.1:0-2930 GCF_007095585.1 Microcystis sp. M_OC_Ca_00000000_C217Col | reverse complement strand
ACCAATAATCAAATTATTGGCAGCATTACCGGTGATATTATCATTCCCCCAATAGCCATTGATTTGGATATTGTCACCGACAAAAGCAGTATTAGAGAAGTCGAGGGTGTTGTCACTCCAATCACCGACAATGGTGACTTTTCCTGTTACTCCTGTCCCGTCGATGGTTTCAATGCCACTGTTGGCGCTAAAGGAAAGAATCCCTAGGTCCACGTCTCCTGTACCCAAAGCCACAATTTTATCCACCCCGGTGGTCCCTGTATCGGTGTAGATGTCATAGCCTTGGAAACTCGACCAGCCTCCGGCTAGATTACCGGAGACATAATAAGTGTCTGAGTCTTCACCTCCATCTAATTGGTCATTGTCTGCGCCGCCATAGAGGAGGTCATTACCAACCCCACCCGATAAATTGTCAGACCCCCAATCTCCATCGATTAGGTCATCGCCGCCGCCACCATTGAGAATATCGTTTCCCCCGTAACCCATCAGGTGTTCGGCAAGATTCGTACCTGTAATCGTGTCGCTGGAGTTATCACCGTAAATAATGGTTTTCTGAAGATAGAAATAGTTGAGCCAACTGGCAACATCGTTAAGGCGAGCATTGGCATCGCCGTCTTCGTTGACGAGACGATTTTCTTCGATGGTAAAGCCAATATGATAGAGTCCATCGGCCACGGTATTGACTAAATTTTTGCCAAAATATTGAGTTGTCGCTCCGTCATTTTGCACCAGATGGTAGCCTGTTTCCTCATCCCCTTCATCATCACCGTGAAGGAGGACAAATTCTTCATAGTGATTAGTGCGAACCCATTGATTGAGGGTGCGAATATCATCGCTGGTAATCCAGCCATCAGCAGCGATACCTGTAGCAGTAATGCCATCTACTAATAGATGGTTAAGTCCGTCGGCGGCGGCGGCTCCGGCGTTAATATCCCCCGCATTTGTCCACTTGGCTAAGCCAGTATCAATTTTGATGGTATCGACAATTTTGTCTAATCCTGTGCCAGTGGTGGACTGATCGACGTAAAAATATGTTACCCAATCTGCTACGTCTTTTACTGTGGCATTAGCTGCACCATCTTCGTTGAGAAACCGCCCATTTTGGATCTCAAAACCAATATGATAGATTCCGTCGGCAACAGTATTAACTAGGTTTTTTGCAAAATATGTGGTCTGAGCGCCGTCATTTTGAACTAAATGGAAGCCAGTTTCTGTTGTGCCGTCATCATCCCCATGCAGAACAATAAAAGTATTATAACGGGTGGCATCAGAGCGAATCCAATTGTTAATTTGTGCAATATCGCTTTCGGAAATTGAACCATCGGCGGCGAGATTGTAGGTGGTAATCGCTGTTTTTAATAAATCATTCAGTCCATTGGCCGCATCAGCACCGCCAGCAATTTCTTGCCAAGGTATATTTTGCGCTAAACCCTGATCGGCAATAATTAATTCCGTAATCCGATCAAGTCCGGTATTAGTTGTGGCCCGATCTGTATAAAATTGGGTTAGCCAATCCGCCACCTGAGCAACTGTGGCATTGGCGTTACCATCTTCATTGACAAAGGTGCCATTTTCAATTAGGAAACCAATGTGATAAATGCCATCAAAAACCGTATCAACTAAATTTTGGTTGCGATACTGTTGAGTCGCTCCGTCATTTTGGACTAAATGAAACCCTGTTTCTGTTGTGCCGTCATCATCGCCGTGGAGAGCAGTAAATTCTGCTAAACGGTTAGCGCGAATCCAAGCATTAATCGCAGTTACGTCACTGACAGTAAAAATGCCGTTACTAGCAACTCCAGTGGCTTGTTTGGCTTCTAAGATTAACTGATTTAATTCATTAGCCGCCGTCATTCCACCCGTAATATTTGTGCCGAGATTAGCACCAGCCAGTCCTGGATCTATGCCAATTCTTTCAACCGTTTGATCTAGTCCCGTTCCGGTTGTTCCGATTGGGTAATTTTGCACCATCGAATAAGATTTGCTTGCCATAATTTTTAACTATAAAAAATAAGGTAGTTAGTGAAATAGCAACAATTGTTAGACAAGTAACGGCAAAACCGCACTAAGGCAGGTTTATCCTAAATCCAGTTAGCAAAACCCAGTTATCATCAGGGACTGCTGAAGTGGTCACTAGGAACAAGAAGGCTTGTCCACTGCACTGGATCAGGGGGATTTGGTGTTACCCTGACAATTGCGGATCGATATCCTCACCCATACCCGAAGTCGCTCCCAACGATTGGACAGTCTCAGATGGTCGATAAGTTCTAACCGATTGTCTTGCCTCTGCTCAGACTATCGAACGAGGCTTTCCGACCTTGATAGTCCTGAGTCGGCGTTTGATAATCTAACCTTTGATGGAATCTTAGCTTATTGTAGCATTTTTTACAGATATACGGTCTGCGCTGCTTTTTCTCTCTTGGCGTTGCTCAAATAAAAATACCTGAGCTTGCGCGTAACTCAATTTAAAACTAGGCGATCGCTGCAAGCCTCTGATCAGATGGCTGACAACCGACTCGGTGCTATCTACTTTCGTCAACTGGAGGTTGGGACGGTGGGTCAGGTGAGGAGCAATTTGGGAAGTCGTCAGGACAATTTCCCAGCTATCAAAGACAACTAATATAAAGTAACTTTACACCTCTTTTATCACTTTTGGAAAATGCTATTCTTGTAGATGAGACAAAAGAGCTAAAAATCTTCATTGATGCCAATTGGATAATTTCAGCGCATCTTATGATAGTCTAAATCTTTTCGGCTCTTCGGGAATTGTTATGCAAATAATTAACTTCAAATAAAATTCGATGAGAGCAACTACGCTCAAAAGTAGCTGAAATCCATACAGGGAAGGACTTAAGGCACAAACAGGTTAATACCAAAAGATAGACAATTGAGTTAAGATTTGATATAATAGCCAAAAACGAGATTATTTT
>NZ_SFBV01000127.1:0-4703 GCF_007095585.1 Microcystis sp. M_OC_Ca_00000000_C217Col | reverse complement strand
CAGTTATCAGTTATCAGTTATCAGTTATCAGTTATCAGTTATCAGTTATCAGTTATCAGTTATCAGTTATCAGTTATCAGTTATCAGTTATCAGTTCACTGAGAAAACTCCCCACACCCTACACCCCACACCCCACACCCCACACCCCACACCCCACACCCTACACCCAGCTATTCTCATTTTGAAACGATTTTGCGTTGTTTCAGCGATCTAGAGATTCGTTAAGAATTATTAACCCCTCTAGGTGCAAGGGTTTTAATGTCATGAAACCTTAAAATGAGAATTGCTACCCTACACCCCATACCCCACACCCGACACCCCACACCCGACACCCCACTTATTCAACAAAGATGAAAGAATCATGGCGAGAACGTCTGAATATCTCTCGAATAGCGATTAATGCCCCGAGGTTAACCATTGCCTTCTGGTTAGCGGTGGCCGTGGCGGGAATTTTGGCTTTTAGTTCCCTAAAATACGCTCTTTTCCCCGATATAAGCTTTCCAGTCGTAATAATTAACGCCCAAGCGGATTTAGCTACTGCTATCACCACGGAACAGCAATTAACTAAACCCCTAGAAAATCCTCTTTTCTCTCTCCCCGGTTGTCGTGATATTTCCTCGACTACTTCCTCCGGACAGTCAGTAATCAGCATTTTCTTTAAAATTGGCACAAATTTAGACAAGGCCACCGCAGCAGTTAAACAGGCTATCTCGCAAGTCCCTTTACCCTCTCAAGCTACTACGGAAGTTATCCCCGTTGATTTAAATGAGTCGGCAACAGTCACCTATGCGCTGGTGAGTGAGCAGAAAACTATAGAAGAATTAAGCCAAATCGCCCAAGATAATTTAATTCCGCCCTTAAAAGCTCTCCCTGATACGGCTAAAGTTAATTTACTCGGTCAAGGTACAGTTAGGGAAGATAATCCCCATAAAAGCTTAACCCGACCATTACCCACACTGGTGCGCTTTAATGGTCAAGAAGCGATCGCTGTGCAGGTAATCAAAAAAGGTGCCGCTAATAGTCTCGATCTGGTCGCTCAGGCAGAAAAACGGGTTAAAGACATAGCACAAAAACTGCCCGATGTCAAGATAATTTTAGCTGAAACCCAAGCGGAATATATTCGCGCTGCCCTACAAGGCACGATCGATGATTTACTTTTGGCAGTTTTGCTGTCGGTGCTGGTTATATTGATATTTTTAGGCAGTTTCGCCGCTACAATCATTTCTGCTCTGGTTATCCCCCTATCTCTTTTGGGGACTTTCATTATCATGGCAATCTATGGGTTTAATCTGGAAACCCTGACGCTGCTGGCTCTCGCTTTGGTGATCGGCATTGTCGTGGATGATGCGATCGTGGATGTAGAAAATATTTCCCGTTTAATCGATGCGGGGGAAACCCCGAAAAATGCGGCACTCAAGGGGACAAGGGAGATCGGATTAGCTGTCACCGCCTCCACTTTAACCATTGTTGCCGTGTTTATACCCGTGGCTTTTATGGGGGGTGCGGTGGGGCAGTTTTTCCAACCCTTCGGTTTAACCGTCTCGGCTGCGGTGATTTTTTCCCTGTTGATCGCCCGAACTTTATCGCCAGTTTTGGCATTATATTGGCTGAAACCGCAGTCACGGGCAAAAATGATGAAACAAAAGCGACCGATTGAGAACGCCTATGGTCGGCTCTTAAACTGGTCATTGCGTCATCGTTTGCTGGTCATTGCTATTGCCCTAATTACCTTTTTGGCGGGTATTGCCCTGATTCCTTTTATTTCTAGGGGATTTATTCCCCGACTCGATCGCGGCGAGTTTAATCTGGTTTATACTTCTCCTTTGCCGAAAATAACGCAAATTAGCCCTAATAAACCGACGGCTAAGAGTTATAGCGATAGTTTCGCTTGGATTTCCCAGTTAGCGAGTTCTCCCGAAAGTTTTCTTTTGCGTCGCACTATCCGCGATGGCAGCAAATTAGAAGCGCCGATTTTGCAGGATGGGGAAGTGGAATCTACTTTTCTGATCGCCGGTTTACGCGGTGAGCCGAATCGTGGCAAAATTCACGTTACACTGAAGAGCGATCGTAAATCTCACACCAGTGCCGTGCAGCAACGGATTCGGCAAATTTTACCGCCAATTAGAGGGGTGAATGTCAGTGTCGAGGACATTCCTTTTGTGCAGACGGAAGCGGAAAAGCCGATCCAAATTGCGATTAAAAGCGATAATTTGCCACTATTGCGCGATAGTGCCGAGAAATTGCGGGTTGAGTCCGCTAAAATCGCCGGTTTAAAGGATATTTCCCTATCATCTAGATTAAATGAGCGGGGGGATTTTTTGGCGATCGAGCGTTTAAATGGTCAACAGGCGATTTTTCTCAGTGCTAATCTCAGTCCGGATTTAGGCTTAGAAGATGCGGCCATTAAAATTGAAGGGATTCCTTTACCGGAAGGGATAACTTTACAGCGTTGGGGTACTTCTTCTCAAAGTAGCGATGTTTTGGGCAGTTTTGGTCGCACTTTAATCCTGGCGACAATTTTAATGTTAGGAGTTTTATGGTTATTATTCAGAAGACTGCTAGAAACTATCGTCATCGCTTTATGTTTACCTTTAGCGATTGTGGGGGCAATGTTGGGGTTATTGGTAACGGGTAGTGAGTTTAGTATGATTTCTTTGATCGGGTTTATCTTCCTCTTGGGATTACTGGATAAAAACGCTGTGTTATTGCTGGACTATACTAACCAATTGCGTCAACAGGGTTGGAGTCGGGAGGAAGCGGTTTTAGAAACGGGAATGATTAGGTTAAGACCGATTTTAATGACCACTTGTTCGACAATTTTAGGTATGATTCCGCTCGCTTTGGGATTGGGTACCGGTGCGGAATTGCGGCAACCCATGGCGATGGTAATTGTGGGAGGTTTAGTCACTTCTTCCCTGTTGAGTTTAATTGTTGTGCCTGTGTTATATCTAAGTTTAGAGGATGTTTGGAACCAGATTAAAGCCGGTCAAAAGTAGCCAATTTTACCGTTTTGGCTTCTGATTACTATAGAGTCGTTTGAACTCTTTTTGTTGTTGATTATGATCGACAATTGGCTCAGGATAACCACAACGATGTCTTTCTAAACGGGGGATTTTCCCGGTTACTAAATATTCCGTATCTACGGAAGCTAATTCCGGCAACCATTGACGAATATATTCCCCTTCCGGATCGAATTTTTGTGTCTGACTAGCGGGATTAAAAATTCTTAAAGGTTTCGGATCCATGCCACTAGAGGCACTCCACTGCCAACCACCATTATTAGCGGCTAAATCGCCATCAAAAAGTTTCTGCATGAAGTATTTTTCGCCTTTTTGCCAGTTAATAATTAAATCTTTGGTTAAAAAACTGGCCACGATCATGCGACAACGATTGTGCATCCATCCCGTTTCATTCAATTGTCCCATGGCCGCGTCAACGATCGGATAGCCGGTTTTTCCCTGGCACCAAGCTTGAAAATGTTCTTCGTTATCCTGCCAAGGAAAATGACGAAATTCTTTTCTATAAGCACCGACCGCCAATTCTGGGAAAAAATAGAGACAATGCTGGTAAAATTCCCGCCAAGCTAACTCTTGCTGCCAAGTGATAATACTATCTTTTGCTTCCTCGGCGCGGCAATTTTCTAATAACTCTAGGGTTGCCGTCCAAATTGTGCGGATGCCAATTGCGCCAAATTTTAAAGCGGCACTCAAGCGCGAGGTCCCATCAAAAGCGGGGAAGTTACGATCTTCTTGATAATTGTTAATAACCCCTTGACAAAATTCTTCTAATCTGCTATGGGCGGCCTTTTCTCCGGGGGTGAGGGGTAAGGGGTTTTGCCAAGTAAAACCTAAATTTTCTAGGGTTGGTAAGTTAATAGTTTCTGTGAGTTTGTCCCCCTCATTTTCGTCTAATCCTTGCAGGGTTTCTAAGGTTTTGGGGCTGGCTTTGGCTAATTGGCTCCAATTTTTCCAAAAAGGAGTATATACGGTGTAGGGACTTTTTGAGAGGGTGAGGACTTGTCCTGGAGGGTGGAGAAGTTGATCCCAGAAGGTTTCTACTTCAATTCCTTTTGTTTGTAAAGCGGCGATTACCTGTTGATCCCGTTGACGCGCGTAGGGTTCGATATCGAGGTTAAAAAAAACTGCTTTTGCCGATAAATCGCTGGCTAAATTGACCAGTGTTTGACTGGGGTTGCCGCGAATAATCAGTAATTGACTACCTTTTTGGCGATAATTTTTTTCTAATTCCTCTAGACAACCGAGGAGATAGGCAACTCTAGCAGGGGCAATATCATCCCCTTCTAAAATAGCAGGATCGAGGCAGAAAACCCCGATAATTTTCGGACTGCGCTCCCTAGCTTTACTCAGTCCAATATTATCCGAGAGACGTAAATCGCGACGATGCCAGAAAAGGATTAGGTTTGACATAAAGTAAGGTGATGAGAAGATTATCAGGGGCGAGATTATTGGGGTACAGTTAAGAACAAATTCAAGTCATAAATACTCTTTCTGTCATTATAGGACAGTGGATCAAGAATAATTGTCTAATTTGAAAATCTAGCTGTGATTGGCAGTTAGTTTATTGACAAAATCTCGATGTTCTGCTGTTTCTAACCCCCGCTGCAAAATCACTAAAACTTTTCCTAAGTCACCCATTAATAAAGCGTTTTTATCTAGCCATAAACCGGGGAAGATTTGGGAGCG
>NZ_SFBV01000126.1:0-7087 GCF_007095585.1 Microcystis sp. M_OC_Ca_00000000_C217Col | reverse complement strand
AATCAATTATTGAAAATAGTTCTCAATAGTATTCTCTACAATGACAGTTTTTCGTAAAAACATCTTGGGGAATGTAAAAACATATAAAAATATATGAAGATGTGCGGAATGTCGGTTAAAAATAAGGGAATTAAGCTACCTAAATTAGGGGTTGTAAAAGCTAAGATTTCTCAAGTGATAAACGGCAAAATTAAATCCGTAACTGTTTCTAAAACCAGTACAGATAAATATTTTGCTGCCATCTTGTTTGAGATGGATGACTCAACAACCATTGAAAAACTAAAAATATCAGGGATAGACCTAGGTTTATCTTCTTTAGTTACGGTTTTTGATGGTGAAACAACCTACAAGATTGACCCAATCAAACCTACCAGAAAATATGCTAAACGTTTAAAGCGGAGACAACAAGCATTGTCTCGTAAAGCCAAGGGGTCTAATAATCGCCAAAAAGCCATTAAGGAGGTAGCCAAGGTTCACGAAAAGATAGCAAATACTAGACAAGATTTTCTTCATAAACTCTCCAGAAAGTTGTGCGATGAAAACCAAATCGTTGTAGCCGAGAATCTGAATATTAAAGGGTTAGCAAGGACTAAATTAGCCAAATCAATACATGACGATGGTTTGGGTATGTTGCTTAATTTCTTGGATTACAAGCTAGAAAGAGAGGGAGGAAAACTTGTAAAAGTTGACAGGTTTTATCCGAGTACAAAACTCTGTTCTTGCTGTGGATTTAAAAATGATTCGTTGACTCTCAGTATTCGTGAATGGATTTGTCCAGAATGTAAGAGTCATCACGATAGAGATGAAAACGCAGCCAAGAATTTAAGGGAAGAAGGTATGAGAATACTGTCAACAAATACCGATGGACAGTCGGAATTTCAAGCTTGGGGAGAAACTGTAAGACTCCTTGGTACTTGTACCCAAAAGCGGGTTTGGGGTGAATCAAGAATCCCCCGTCACAGCGTCAGCTTGACGGCGGGAGTGTCAAATGTTGGGCATTCATCTCATCCCTAAAAGCGAGGGACTTCTAGCGAGGGAATTCTGCTGACACTAAGTTAAATTCTTTTTCCCAAACTCACGCCCGCTAAACCAAAGGCTAACAGAGCAAGCAAGGAAGAAGGTTCGGGGATTTTGGTTCCTGCAAACTGAATCTCTGAGAAGCCAATGCGATTGTTTGCGGTGGCGTTACCCGCATTTCTCACAAATTGAGTTGGGAAGCTGATTTGGATGCAGAAAATTGCGGTTATTTGTAAATCAGAAAGAATTCTCAAATTGGGAAACAAGAATCTGACTAAACTAGCCAAAAAGCTGGCAAAAAATTGGCTAAAATTGAGTCAATCAGCCAAATTTCTCACGACAAAATAGACTGAATTATCTTCTCAGCCTGGGAACCAACTATTTAGTTATTTTTGCAACCCTAAGATTTATCCAGTATCAGTCAGAGCTTGAATTCTAGAATAAGCTATCGCTAAGATATCTTGAGAGGGACAAGCACTAGCGATCGCTATTAAAATCCTCCTGACACTCATCGTAATTCTCGCCCCTAATTTCAGGAAACTGAGGCGAATTGTGCCGACAGTCGCTTGAGCAAAAGAGGTGTTAGATAAACAATGTTGACGAAAAGCCTGCATTAAGACATAAGCCATTGAGGATAACCAAAGTCTTAATTGATTACTCTCGAATGTCTGAGTCGAAGTTCGGTCGGCGAATAAATCCAATTGTTGCTCTTTAAGCCGATTTGACCTCTCACCTCTGGGGCAATATTTCTCAGTATAAAGTTTAGATGGAGGTATTTTTGAAGCTGGTAAAGACGTGACAACATGACGAATTTTTAAACCCTCACTGCCCTGAGAAACTTTGGTGACTACTCTTCTTTGACGACTCCAAGATTTTTCAGTTTGATAGCATAAAGAACGATACCAAGTGGAATCAGGGACTAATTTTCTGACCAATTCTAAGTCTTCTTCTTTCGCAAAAAGCGTCTCCATTAATTCAACTACAGGTTCAAGTCTCTGTTCATAATCTCTCTTAGATTTCTCAATTATATCTGAGGCTCGTAACTTTAATTGGTTATTAGTTCCCATTGCTATAGCATAGTCAACTCGGTCTTCTTCCTCACAGAATTTAAAGATTTCTTCCCGAGCGTAGGCACTATCAGCTCGCAGTAAGATTTGAGTGGTTGGCCATTTTTCTCTAATTAATTCAATGACTCTTTGTAATTCCTCTAAGGCCCCATCGGCTGGATCTACATTAGAAGAACGGAGTTTAGCTACTAATAAATGATGCCCACAAAATATAGACAAAGGCGCATAACATACTCCGTTATAATAAGTATTGAAAAAGGCTCCCTCTTGATTACCATGTACTTGATCATCTGTTACATCCATATCCAAAATAATTTGACGAGGAGGATTTTTATAAGATCGTAAAAAGATGTCAACAAAAAGTTTTTCTATCTTTTTTGGGTCCTGTTCAATACGATGATAACGACTTTCTTCTTGATTGAGAATAGTTTCGGGACAATATTCCAGTCGATTAATTGTACTTTTCCCCGCTAAACTCCCTTGATTTGATTCAATGAAATCAAGTTTTTTTAAAGCAATGGCTAAGGCTGGGTCATGCCGGGGGCATAAATCGACTAAATCCTTATCTGGCAAGAGACTTAATTGATTAGTTCGCTCTAGAGCAAAAACAATTGACAAAAATCGCCAAATGCCTTTCTACATAAAGGTTCCATCCCTTGTAACCCTCGTCCATTGCATAACACAAACCGAAGAGCCGTGATCATTAACATCTTCATAACCTAAGATAAGTCCATAAATTCTTTGAGAGACTAATTGATGAACTGAATAATCTATATAAGATAAACTTCTATGATCTTGAAAACCCTCAGCGAATTTATCGCTAATTTTTAGTTTTTTATCTAACTCTGCCATTAAGATAATTCCAGCATCTGAGGTGATTCTCCCTCCCTCAAAATTAGCGATTATTTCTTTCCCTTTGATTCTTCCAAAGTTGAGTTGGTGGCTGATTTTTTGGCTAGGATTAGAAGTCATAAATTGGTCGTACTTAAATTATTCTATTCCTAAATTGTAGCAGATTGTGTGGCTTTTTTTAACGTATAATTTTTAATTAAACAATTAATTTATCTAAAAAATACGCACTTAGAACATTTTTTATCTAATGTCTAATTGATTATGATCTTCAGTCTTGAACGGTCAACACACTGTTGTTTTTATTCCGAGGCGATCACTGGATTCAAACCCTTATCCAGTAAGACTTCTGGGATTAGTGATCGCATTTTTTGTGAGAAATGCGGGGTTAGTGAACCCCCCAAAGTTACTCAGATTAGTAAATCTAACATTAGTCGCAGCGACTGAGGTAAAACTGAACTGCTGTGCGGGCTGAAGCAAAGGTGTAGTACCAAAAAGTCCTTTTGCAAAGGAAGCCAGAGCGCCACTCAGGGTACTCCAAGTTGTTCCACCGTTGTTGGAGTATTGAATCGTCACATCTTTAATTCCCTGATTGGCAAGCTCCTCAGTCGTATTGCCAAGGTTCCAGAAAGTAAACCCAGATAGATTATAGCTACCATTGAGATTAAAAGTGATAGTACCTGAGGGAATTGTGGTGCCCTCCGTGTTAGTTAAAATACCTGACCGCCAAGAATTACCAGTCTGCGACGGCACATGATTTCCCGTAAGACTGGGAGTGTTACTGGGCAGCCCTTTGCCGTTGACGGTATCGATTAGATTCCAATTAGCCTGTCCTGTTATGGTCGTTGAGGCAGTGACTCCAGGAATTAGAGTAGCAGCTTGGGCGTTTTGTGCCACACCCCACATTAAGCCGAAAGTGGCAGTGGACAAAACAAGGGTTTTGATAGTGAGTTTCACGGGAAAATCTCCTTAAAAGGCTAGGTACAGTCAAAAGGGTACAACGTACCCTCCCACATCGTATTTGTTTTTTTTGACAATGTCCACTACTTTTGATGTAGATTTTTTTACTATTCTATGTTAGGGGAATCGGGGGACAGGGGGAAAACGCCCATCTGGCTGGTGGCGCAGTTAGGAAAGTCAGAAGCCAGAAATCGGGTGGGGAAGAAATTCTGTCTTCTGCCTTGATGGCGGGCAATCTGCCTACTGATGAGATTCTAGCCTCGTGGTTTTGCTATTGTCCCCATCCGAGAATAAATCATCGCTAAATAGATCATCAAGGGGCAGTTCTTCGTCAGAAGGTAAGGATTCTAGATTAGCCATTTCTTCATTATCCAACATACTGAAGAAATCTAGTTCTTCTTGGTCACTCGCAACAGAAGCAACATTTTGGCGGTTAGATGCAACTGTGGGGGTTTCTTCCGCAAAATAATCGAATAATTCGGGGTTATTGCTGTCATCGGTATCAGCAAATAAGTCATCGAGAAAATTTTGGTTATCAGCGAATTTTTCGGCATCGGTGGCTAATAAATCAGAGAAACTGGTGTCACTGCTAACGGTTTCTTGAATCTGACCGTAATTACCCGATAATTCTTCTAGGCTACCGATAGTTCTCGTTTCTTCCTCTAATGTTAAACTATTGAGAAATTCTATCTCAGCAGCGGACATCTCCCAGTCAGAGATTGCTGGTTCTGCCATGACGGGAAAATCTTCGCTCTCAGTCATTTCTGGAGAAACTAAGGTTTCTTCTGGGCTGTTTAAACCGTCAAATGTCTCCTGGTCAACGGAGGTTTCTAGGGGCATTTCAGGGGCAAATTCTGGTTCCAATCCTAGGTTTTCTTCAGTGATAAAACCATCAAAAGGATTCATATCACTGTTGAATTCTGGTTCGGAAATGGACGTTTCTAGTGGCGTTTCAGGGGCAAATTCTGGTTCCAATCCTAGGTTTTCTTCGGTGATAAAACCATCCAAAGGATTTATTTCTTCGTCCCTGGGGCTATCGGGGAAATCATCCCAGGGTTCGACGATTTCAGTGGTTCGATCATCCACTACTGCTTGGCGGGCATTTTCTAGTCCTAACAGTTGGCTTTGATAACTCTGTTCTAGTTGTTGAATTTGCCACTGATAGCCCTCTTCTAATTCTAGAATCTGCGCCTGTTGACTTTGACGCAGGGCTTCTATTTCCCCTTGCTTCCCGTCTATAATCTCTTGTATTTGACTTTGGTAGCTTTGGCGCAATTCCTCGATTTTAGCCTCGTATTCCTGTTCAAGTTGCTGAATTTGGGTTTTATCGGCGACTTCCACTGCTTGAGCGGCAGTGGCGCTGGCTGCCCCTTGTACACGTCCTTGGCTATCTTCTAACTCTTTCTGCAATTTAGCCACTTCTTCTCTATAGGTGGCTTCGATATTGCGAATCCGTTCTTCGGAGAGAGCGAGTTGTTTTAACTGTCCTTTGCTGTCTTTTAACTCCGCTTCGGTTGCACCTAAAGCCGTCCGAATTTTCTGATATTTTTGCCGTTCTTCCTTGATTTTTCCCTCTTGGAGGGCATATAAAGCCCCACCCCCGATCGCACCTCCACCGACAAAACCGATTAAAATATCGAAGATATTCATTATGGGATTCCTCCTCTAGGAAAATTTACTTTATAATATGCCCAATTTCAGAGGATAATTCACAAGGGGCAAATGTGGTCAGTGTTTTCCGCCGCTCTTTATGCTGATTGCTTTTGATTGTGGCAGCAATTATCAGAAAAAGAAAGCAAATATTCAGTTTTTTATCGGCAAATGTTCACCATTAGGGCAGTTATCTCGATGGTGAGGTACAAAGTCTCTGGTTTTAGGGCGGGGTTAGTGACACCTCGTCTTTGTGAGAAACGCTTTCATCGGTGTTCGCCAAGACATTTTACTGAAGCTGCATTTCCCGATAAGCTTGATAAACGCCGCGCACATTGTACCAATTGAGAAAAATGCGGGCAATTTCTAGGGCTAATTGCGGTTTACCTCGATCGATTAACCATTGTAACAGCGGGGAGAGGCTGCGTTCATTCAGGGTTCCCCCTAGGGAAAGTAAACCCCACAACAATCGGTGAATCCAAGTCATTTGAATCATCATCCGCACTTCCCAGGTGGGATGTTTTTGATAAAAAAGCACTCCCATTCGTCCCCGTTGAATTTCCTTATCGATGAGATTGGGAATTTGAGCGAGACTAAAGGGGGGATGCCAATGATAACCGACGGCTTCGGGACATTTAATTAATTTTAGTCCCAATTGCTTCAATCTCACCCCTAATTCTAAATCTTCCCAACCGTAGAGTTGAAACTGAGTATCAAATAATCCCGCCGCTAATAACCATTTTTTAGCGATCGCCACGTTGCCCGTGGCAAAATAGGCAGCGGAGAAATCGGTGATTTTATAGGGTTCACTGGTGGGATGCTCGAAGTTACAGGTATTAATGACACTGCCGTAGGTAAATAAGCGATCGCTGCTGAGACTTTCTGCCCCGGCGGTTAAAGCGTCGGCGTGAGCTTGCAGAAAATTTTCTGTCACTACCAGATCGCTATCGATAAAAATAATCGTATCACCACTAGCTTTTTCTACCCCTAGATTCCTAGCGATCGCTGGTCCGCCGTGATCCTGTTGCCACAGTTGCAGATGGGGTAAATTAGCCTTTTGAGTTTCTAGCCAAGCGATCGTCCCATCGGTAGAGCCATCATCGACAAGGACTATTTCGTAGTTTTCCACCTTATTATCGGTTAAACGCTGATTTTCTAGGGCGAGTAAACATTTTTTTAAGATTGCTTGGCGATTGTAGGTAGGGATGACAACACTGATCAGCACGCGCATTCGGGGGTCAAGATTACCGTTTCAGCTTACCAAATAACTTGGGTTCCTTGATTAGACCTCCTGCAAAAATCAACAATCTTTATTCAGGATTCAGTTATCAGTTATCAGTTATCAGTTATCAGTTATCAGTTATCAGTGGGTAAGTTATCAGTGGGTAAGTTATCAGTCAATAGTATTAAGCGATAAGCTCGGAGCGGGAGCATCTCACCTTTGCAATAAGCATAAATACTTAGTAGAAAAATAGGCTTTTCGAGGGTAATTCTTGTTTTAATTCTCCATGTACGCGGTCTTTAAAAGCCTCTATTTCGTTCCA
>NZ_SFBV01000125.1:0-2985 GCF_007095585.1 Microcystis sp. M_OC_Ca_00000000_C217Col | reverse complement strand
GATTTTTGTCAATTGTTTTTTATCTAGAGCGAACTAATCAATTAAGTCTCTTGCCAGATAAGGATTTAGTCGATTTATGCCCCCCTATCGAACCATAACAAGTAACGAAGAGCCGTTATAATAACTGAATAACTGATACAAAATCCTGTTTAAAAGGTATGGGAGAGTGGGAAGTGGGAATTATAAATTAGGAATTAGGAAGTGGGAATTATAAATTATAAATTATGAATTAGGAAGTGGTAAGTGGGAATTAGGAAGTGGGAATTAGGAAGTGGTAAGAATAAATAAAAATAATCTCCTGACTCCTGAATACTGACTCCTAACTCCTGTCTCCTGAATACTGACAGCTTACTGCTATACTTAAGCAATTAAATCGATTAACTTTTGTTTTAAAGTTTCCAATCCTAGTCGACGAATAGCCGAGATAAAAACAGCTTGGGGATATTTTTCCTTAGCTATTTCCAAATCCTCGCTTTTTACCTGATCCAACTTATTAAACACCATTAACATCGGACCGGTTTGAATCGGCATCTCCGAGAGGATTTTTAACACCGAGGCAATCTGACTTTCCCAAGCTGGATGGGAGAGATCCACCAGATGGAGTAATGCGTCTGCTTCCGTTACTTCCTCTAAAGTTGCCCGAAAAGCATCCACCAGCGAGGGGGGTAATTCGTGGATAAAACCCACCGTATCGGTTAGTAACAGGGTGTGAGAGACTTGGGTGGGGGGATCGGTAATAGTTAAGCGTCGGGTGGTGGGATCGAGGGTAGCAAACAGTTGATCGGCGGTATAAACTTCGGCAGCGGTGAGAGCATTAATTAAAGTAGATTTTCCCGCATTGGTGTAGCCGACGATCGCCACACTGGCTACATCTTGTTTTTGCCGTTGTTTGCGTAAACGGGAACGATGAGCTTGCAGTTGATCCACCTCATCCTGGAGACGGGATAAACGACGTTGAATAGTTCGGCGTTCTGTTTCTAATTTTGTCTCCCCCGGTCCGCGAGTGCCAATTCCTCCCCCTAATCTCGACATGGCTAATCCGCGCCCGGTGAGACGGGGTAAAGTGTATTCTAATTGGGCTAATTCTACCTGTAGTTTACCCGCTTGCGATTGGGCCCGTTGGGCGAAAATATCCAGGATTACCTCGGTGCGATCGACCACTCTCACCCCGATTTGGTTCTCTAGATTGCGAATTTGGGCGGGAGAAAGGTCTCGATTGAATACAACTAAATTAGCCCCCGAAGTTTGCACCTGTAGGGCGATTTCTGCCACTTTTCCCGAACCGATCACTGTTTGAGGATGGGGATGATCCCGTTTTTGTCGGGTGACTTGCAAAACTTTACCCCCGGCGGTATCAACTAAACGCTCTAATTCCCTTAAACCGTCCTCAAACTGGCGATCGCTGATATCGTCGGTGATCAAACCAACCAATAGCACCCGATCTTCGGCTTTATCAACGGTTATAGCGGTAAATTCTCGCTGAAACTCCGCCTCTAGTCCTTCCACTAACTCTAAAAAGTCCTGTTTGCTTAAATCCTCTAGATTTAAGGGCGGGGAAACAGACCAGTATATATTACTATTGACATTTGTTTGACTTTGTGGTATGAGATGCGCCAGATAGACTTGCTCCACATAACCGGTCGCCCCACCACCGCGACGGATCATGCCTGTACCAGTTAATGTTAAGATCACCAGTGCGTCTAATCTTTGCAGAGCCATGGCGGTTAAACTGGATTCTTTTGGCGGTTCCTGCTTAAGTTCCGTGGCGATGCAACGAATTCCGCAAAGACGCTCGGAACCGTAGCGGGGTAGTTCCAAGAGAGAAAATTGGGTTTGTCGGGGGGTTCCCACTCCCACACGAATTACCTGGCCGCGACGGTTGATATAGGTGCAGAGGGGTTGATGGATATCGGTACTGATAGCCGCCAGTCTTTGGGCGAATTCTGGGGTGGTGAGAGTATCGATAGGCAAGCGTTCATGATACAGCCTTTGTAGCTGTTTCATCTGACTAGCTTTCAGTCCCTGGGTATTGCCGAAGATGGTATCGATAGGCTTTCCTCGCAATTAGGATTTTATCTATTATTTATTGTAGCGATTATGAGACTCGCTGCTCCTGGACAGCGTTTCTCATCAAGATGAAGTGTAACCTAATTTGCTGCTGATTCAGAAGTAGCGATGATGGCTTAACGCTTTACTTTCTTGGCCATTGTAGTCATGGATAAAATACCAAAGGGATACCCAAGCTGATTCTCCATTTTTTTAGAGAACGATAGACTCTCTCTCACTAACCGGAAAACCCGTTGTCGAAAAGTATTATTTAGGGTCTGCTGAAAAAGTTTTTTGGTGGGGGCAGGGTGTGGGGTGTGGGGTGTAGGGTTTTACCGATTTTGAGGTAGTCAGTTACCTAATTTTCAGGGAAAAAGTCCCGGAATTTTACCTCTGATCACTCCCAGTCCGGTACTTTTTGATTGACAAAAAGTCTAAAAGTCTTACCCAACAAGGTTTTTATATTTATTCAGCAAACCCTAGATAAAAACCAATAACTTCTCCAGTGTTTGTATCAATAGCCAATCAAATATATACCTTGACTTTTTGAGAGAATACGAAGGTTCATATCCCATCACCTTCCACCCTTATCTGACGGGGAACAGCCGCCAATTTATTATTGTTGACATAATTTTGTAACCATAGAAAACCCTACTTGACTATCTTGAGACGGATGATTCATTAGGGGTATTTCTAGACCATTTCTCTACTGTGAGAAGATAACTGGCGATCGCCGCTCTGGAATTAGCCAAGCAAATGCTGATCCTAAATCTGGTTATTAAAAACTGATTATTTATTCTCCCCTACCCCCCCCTTGCCCCTGACAGGTGTAGGTATTTTACAACTAAGAGGAAGGGGAGTAGTAAAAAGCATCAACGGGGGTGGGAGGGAAAGAACTCCAACGATGAAGGTGAATCGACAAACCTTTTAGTAAATCAG
>NZ_SFBV01000124.1:0-4970 GCF_007095585.1 Microcystis sp. M_OC_Ca_00000000_C217Col | reverse complement strand
AACTCTAATTCTTCTTGTTTTTTCCAATCGGTTAGCATTGAAGAAGTTTCAGTATATCCTACTCTTTCTTGTCTTTCGTACCATGCTTGTGTTCTGAGATGGAGTGCCTTATTGTAAACCAATCTTACACAGCCCAAAGTGCGCCGCAATAGCGACTCTTGTTCGGGTGTGGGGTAAAATCGAAACGAATAGGCTTTTTCCATACCTCACATTCTAACACATATTTTGTAAATGCGCTAAGATTTAACAGCAAAGCCAACCTAAAACGGCGGGGTTTCAGACCCAAAATTTCCGATGAGGTGAACCCTGGGGCGAATTGCTTCGCCCCTTTAAAAGCGCCGTCCCATTGCGCTAAGCGCGAGGGATGAATGCTGACATTCAGTTAAATCCTGTTTAATAAGGTATGGGGGTACTGCGGAGTGCTGGAGCTGCGGAGCGCCAGAGAAACAATCCATCGCTGGTGATCTAGAGATGATGCCCAATCCCGTCCCACTCCCTCTTGATGAGAAACGCTCTCTTCCCTCCTCTTGTCACTAATAATAAATCTGATAAGCTAATTATGTAACATATTTTTCAGTAAGCTTTACGGTTCTTCTGGTTTCTGTGTGGAAACGAGGTCTATACTGATAGTTTCTTCTTTCAAAATAGTCCTAAAAGTCTTGCCCAGTAAACATTTAACCTTACATAAGCAAAAATTATCACACAAAGTCGAGAAGAGCGGCTTTACTGCATTTAAGAGATTGACTACCGAATTTTTTGAGATCAAGATAGTACATCGGAACTGAAAAATCATCAAAAATTTTCCAGTCGGTAAGGAGAAGAATTGAGAACAAATGTATGGATAAAAAAGAAAAACTCGAATGATAGAAATTAAAAAATTTTTGGGATCGGATGGTTACACACCAAACCATAGACGGGCCGCTCCTAGCCTTGATTGCCAACGCTCTCTAAAATCGATGACAAAGACTTTTATTATAGAGGACGACTACTCGTGCTATACCTTGCAGAAGTAAAAAAACAGACTAGAGGTTTTATCGGCGGTTACAAAACCGAATTGAAACTATTGGCCTGTCAGCATAAGGATCAGACGTGGAGTGCCATACCAGGGGAAGATATCCTAACCTACGACGAAACTAACTCCCTGGGTGAAGGTGCGCTTCTCTTGGTAAATTTGAGCAATAATCGTCAACTACAAGGAAACCCGGAATTAGCGGGAGCGGAGATGGTGCGGCAACTGCAAAAGATTTCCCGTTTGATGGAGCGCAGCAAGAAAGATCAAGAGAAAATCGAGCAGTGGAAACAATCCCTCACCTATCAAAGCGAGATTCTCAACCGCCAGAAAATGGAAATGGAGACAAGAATCGAGCAAATTGAACAAATAGAGGCAGAATTAGAGTATTTAGAGCGCAAAAGACAAGAACTGGAAACCCTAAAACAACAATTAAACGAGCAACAGCGACACCTGGAAGAAGGACAAATAAATTGTAACTCCTACCCCAATCTTTCCCCAGAACAACAACAATTTATTCGCTCTCTAGCGGAGCGTTTAGCTGCTCATCATGATCGGGGCAATTCTCCCTCACAAATTCTCCATTCCACTCTTGAATCTGTGCAGGAACAACAGACAATTTTAAATAGTTGTTGGCAGAGTTTAGAGGGGCAGAAAAAAGCTGTAGAAAATCGTCAGGTCGCCAACGATGAAATGCTCGATTATCTAGAAAAAAGAGCTAGGGAATTACAGACGAGTCGCAGGGCTTTGGAAACAGCTAAAATAGAATTACAAATACAAGAAACTGTTCTGAGTCAAAAACAGAAATTATTCGAGCACCTTAACCTCACCCTACAAACCACTGATTCTACTCGACAAATGCTCCTTCGTCTCCTCGGAGGGGAAGAACTAGGTTTTGATGGTAAAATCGATCTAGAAGCTCTTGAACAAATGCCTTTAGAAGAATTGGAGAGCTTAGTTAAGAACTTACAAACAGACCTCAAGCGCTGGGAAATTTTTGTCAACGACCAAGAGGAAGAATTAACTCTCCAATGCCAAACCGTGGAAGAATTAGAAGCAAGAATGGCTACAATAGATCAATCTGAGCGAGCTAATTTAGAATCCGAATTAGCCGAGGAACAGGAAAAAAAAGGAATGCTGGCGGCAACTTTAGTCGGACAAAGACGTAATCTCCAAGAAAGGCAAGCTATTAGCTCTCAACATCTGAAAATTCTGCAACGGAGACAGGGGATTTTATCCTCAGAAGATACTCAAAAATCTGGCTTTGAACCATTGTTAATGCTGTTGGCCGATAATTATCAAAATAGTCTCCAAGAAAGTCAACGTTTAGCAGCAGAAATCAAGGGACTACAAGAGGATTTACAAAAAAGCAGCGATAGTATTGACGGTCAATGGTCGGATTTAGAGCAAAAAACTCGTGAATTTGAAGAACAGGAGCGACAATGGCGCGATACTAATCTGGCATTATTGCGTTTAAAAACTCAGGTACAACAGTACGAAACTTTCCTGCAACCTGTGCAGGATCAACTCGATCAAATCCGTCAAAAACTAGAAACTATCTCCCAGTGGTTGATGCCTATGGAATCTAATGGTAGTGCCTATCATTACGCCATTAACAGTTAGGCTTAATTAGAGCTTGCTGAACAAATAATACAGGGCAATCCTGACAAAGATTTCGGCGTTTTTGCTGATAACTTTTATAGCTTTTTATCTATTAATACCAAATCCTGTTTAAAAAGTATAGGATCGCGGGGAGCAGGGAGCGTGGAGAAACAATCCATAACTTGAGAGTTAATCACACTGTTAAAAACGGATTTGGTATCAGATGGTTATGGGACAATCCGATCGAGAAATAATGATTTTAGCGGCTTTGGCCTCCCTCTTAGCGGTGGTGGCGGAAGTGGCGATCGCTTTTTAGATAAAAAAAACTGATTTATGAGGTTAAAGTCGGGCAAAATTGGCAATCAATGCCGAGGAAAGATATCGATAGAATGCTTGTGACAGGGGCAGCAATTGCGATCGCCTCAATCAGCGAAATTAAAGCATGAGTATTAGTGTAACGGGTCAGGTAAAAAGAATCGAAATAGGCACGGGAACTTGGGCATTAATTGCCGATAACGGTCAAACCTACGAATTAATAGACCCTCCCGCCGAATTAACCCAAAAAAAGGCAAAAGTGACAGTTATAGGTCAAATTCGCTCAGATGTGATGACCCTGGCCATGATCGGGCCAGTTTTACAAGTGATCTCCTTTCAATCCCTGCCATGAAGCCAAAAAATACTGCTTAAAAAAGGGTAAAATCGTTTTTTTAAGCCTGTAATCTCGAACAATTGCCGTAATTGTCCCTCAGCTATCCCAGAAAGAAAAATTGTCAAGAATACCCTAGAGGTTGATTTTTTCGAGAATAATCTCGAAATTTTGGATAATAATACTACAATAGACAGCAACTTTGTCTTAGGAACATCGGAATAACCTAAACCGATCTGTCTGATTGGTTTAACTCGTAGTTACCTAAGTTGGCGTGAGGAGAGGACTGAATGAATTTGCGCGATAATGCTTTAACGATTCTGCAAGAAACGAGTCGAACTTTTTATATTCCCATAAGTCGTTTACCAGATCGTCTGCTCGAGGCAGTAGCCTCAGCTTATCTCTGTATGAGGGCGATCGATGAAGTAGAAGACCATCCCGACCTAGATAACTTCAGTAAAGCCCAGATATTAAGACAAATTAGCCTGAATTTACAAGCAGGTACTGAAAATTCTACCAAAGAGGATTTTACTTTTGGCTTAGTCCATCGGGAGATTTTGCCAGAAGTAACCCTGAGAATTGGCGAATGGGCCCTGTTAGCACCGGATTCGATCGCCCCGCGGGTTTGGGATGCCACGGCGGCCATGGCCGATCGCATGGCCTACTGGGCTGGGAATAACTGGGATATTCGCACAGAAATAGAATTAGATCAATATACCTTTAGTGTGGCCGGTGCCGTGGGTTTATTGCTGTCTGACCTCTGGAATTGGTACGATGGCACCGAAACTAATCGCAGTTATGCCATCGGTTTTGGTCGGGGTTTACAAGCGGTTAATATTGCCCGCAACCATGGCGAGGATCTGCGCCGGGGGGTAAGTTTTCTGCCCCAGGGTTGGACAATTAGTGATATTCATAATTATGCCCGTCGTAATCTGAAATTAGCCGATTATTACACTCAATCGCTGCCGAAAGGGCCGGCCCTTGATTTTTGTAAGATTCCCCTCGCTTTAGCCCATGGCACTCTCGAAGTTCTAGCTTTAGGTAAGGAAAAACTCAGCCGCAGCGATGTTATCGCTTTGGTACAACAAATTACCCGTTGACTCTCCCCCGCTAACCGCTCGCGCGCTGTAGCGGGGGATTCTCGGTTCTTAGGCTTTTAACTAGATCGACTTGGTTTAACCCGGTCGATCCCTGTCAGACCGCCTCCGCAAGCGTTTTCTAACACGGTCAGCCCGACCGCGTTTTTTCCTCGGTTCTCGATTACCTTCGCTGATGCCGTGTCTCTTGGTTCAATGTGGCCGCAAGAATCACACCAGTAAACTCTTTCGGATAACGACTTTTTACTAGTGAAAGCACCACAATTAGGACACTCTTGCGAAGTTCCGTTTTTATCGACCTTAAGATAATATTTCCCCCGTTTCCAAACAACAAATGGTAGTATCTCGTTAATAAAACTACCGATGCCCGAATCCAGAGATTGTTTTCTATCGCTCTTCTGGAACTCTGGCAAAAATCTTACAGTCTCTAAACTCTAGCTCTCTTATGGGGTAAGCCTTCAAGCTATCGCTAACTAACAGAAACCCGAAATTTGAGTTTCGCCAATTCAAAAATGAAACGCATCAACCTCAAGAGTTGACAAAGAAAGGCTCATCAGGTACTGTCTGATCATTAACAAAAACAAATCAGACCCAAAAACGAAGCCCCCAACATCTT
>NZ_SFBV01000123.1:0-9196 GCF_007095585.1 Microcystis sp. M_OC_Ca_00000000_C217Col | reverse complement strand
ACCCCCGACCAAAAACCGCAAGAACTCTTACAATTAATAGAGACGATTCTCGTTTATAAGTTACCGCTTCTCAATCGTCGGGAGATAGAAACTATGTTTAGTTTAGATGAATTAAAACAAACTCAGTATTTTCAAGATGTGCGCGAGGAAGCGCGTCAGGAAGGTCGTCAGGAAGGTCGCGAGGAAGGTCGTCAGGAAGGCATTGAGCAAGGCATTGAGCAAGGCATTGAGCAAGGCATTGAGCAAGGCATTGAGCAAGGCAGACTAAACAAAGCACTAGAGGCGGTCCCTCGTTTGTTAGCCTTAGGGTTAAGCGTTGAGCAAGTCGCATCCGCCTTAGAGTTAGAGGTTAAACAGGTTAGAGCTATGCAAAAAGGGACATAAGACTATATCGCCCCCTAACCAAAAAGGAAGGCGTTTAAACCTTCCTTACCATAGAATTGGTCATTTATTGACGTTTGCGAGCCAATAAACCCAGAGAACCCACCGCTAATAAGCCTAAAACGGTACCTGGTTCCGGGGTTGTCTGTGTCTGGGTGCCTTGAATGGTCCAGTTAGCAGCAACTATATTACCTGATACATTGGTCAAATCGACAGAGTAGTTCAAATCATTAGTAAAGTAAATGCCATTGTCTCCATTCACGAACCATGCGTTAGGTGTTTGTGTAGAATTGGTTGAGACGACATTGACATTAGAGTAATCAATCCAATCAGAAGGAACAGAGGTTAATTGTCCTAAGGCATTGGTGACAAAGCTTCCTACACTAAAATCCAACCCATCACCCCCATTAGGATTAAAGGTGGTAAGTAGTCATGCAAAATTAATTACCTGCCCGATCGAGCTAAAACCCTTACGGGGCAATGATCGTCATGTGTAAATAATTTTGCCTAGGTACTTAACGTGGGTCCCATTACCAAAATTGAAGGTGACACTCACAATGTTGCTGGCGGTCCATGTGCTTGGGGGGAAAATTCCGGCACTTTTTCCCTGAAAATGGGTAAAACCCCACACCCCACACCCTGCCACCAGGAAAAACTTTTTGCCGCAAACCCTAATTAGGGTCTATAGAAAAAGTTCCTAAGCGTAATTCCCCGGCTGCTGTCCTTCGACCTGATTCTTACCGAGAAGGAAATCAAGTCAAAAAAAGAACCCTTGCCAACATCTGAAACTGGCTCTCAAAGGGGAAGTCCAGTCATAACTTCTACTGTTTCTCCCGCTTGTATAGTAGTTTTACCCTGGGGAATTATGGCTAAAGCATTAGTACCCGCTAAATTAATTAAATTAGCCGAATTGTGTTGTCCAGAAGCAAGTTGAAATTGATAAACTCCCTCGATAATTTCTATTTTTCCCCAGAGATAAACTTCTCTTTGTCCCTTAGATTTGAGAGTATCGCGGGTGATAACTCGCAGAAATTTGTTCTGATAATCTGTCAATCCCGATAATTTTTTAATGGCCATTTGCACGAAGCGCCAACAGGAAACTAAAGCAGAGACGGGATTACCAGGGATACCAAAGTAAATACAACCGTTAGGAAAAGTAGCGAAGGTTAAGGGTTTACCCGGTTGAATAGCAACGCTGCGAATTAGAATTTCTGCTCCTAATTCCCCTAAAATTCCCTCGATATAATCGTAATCTCCCACGGAAACACCGCCGGTGGAAAGGACGATAGCACTAGAATTAACGGCTTTTCTGATAGTTTCTCTGAGAAGTTCGGGACTATCTTTGATTATACCTAAAGGTCTAGGAATTGCCCCTAAACTGGCGACAAATGCCGTTAAAGCGTAGCGATTTGAGTCAATAATTTGACCTTTTTGGAGGGTTTCATCGGGATTAATTAATTCATCTCCCGTGGAGAAAATTGCCACTTTGGGACGGGAAAAAACTGTTAATTCGGTAGCTTGTGCCGTGGCTAAAACCGCTATTTCTGGGGAATTAATGGCAATACCAGCTTTTAATAAAGTATTTCCCGCTTGATAGAATGTGCCGCGTTGACGCACGAAAAGACCTATTTTTTCGGGAGGGATAAGAATCGCCACCCGCTCCCCTTTTTGTTGAGTATTTTCCTGCATAATAATCGTATCACTGCCGGCGGGTAACATCGCTCCCGTAAATATTCGCGCTGTTTCTCCGGGTTGAATAATTTTTTCGGGGACTTTGCCGGCGGGAATTTCGGCGATAATCTTTAAAGTAACGGGATTTTCTGGATTAGTGTCTTTGACATCTTCGTAGCGGACAGCATAGCCATCCATTGCGGAATTATCCCAGTAGGGAAAGTCTAAATCACTGCTGATATCTTCGGCTAAAATGCGCCCAAAAGCTGCCTCTAGAGAAACTTTTTCTGTTTCCTGTTGGGGTTGAATTTGAGTTAAAATTATAGATTCTGCTTCTTTGACTGAGTACATGGATTAAACAAACAAATGAACCGATTAGCTAGATTAAGGGTGGAAGATATACAAGCTTGGGTCGGGGAAGTGCATTTATCGGATAGGAAGGGTCAGACTCCCTATTATATACCGGTTTTGAACCAAGTTAATCCCGAGATTTTCGCTCTCCAGATTCACTGTCTTGAGGGGGAGATTTTGTCTTGGGGAGATGAAACTTTAACTTTTCCTTTGATGAGTGTGATTAAACCTTTTTTGTTATTATATCTTTTAACCCATTTAGGGGAAGATGCTGTTTTTCGTCGCGTGGGAAAACAAGCTTCTAGTTATCCTTTTAATTCTTTAACTCAACTGCAAGAGGATCGCGGTTTTCCCCGTAATCCTCTGATTAACAGTGGTGCGATCGCTTTGGCGGATTTATTAGCAGGAGAAACGCCGGAATCTCGCTGTGAAAATTTGCTTTTATGGTTAAATGAAATGGGTAATTGTCAATTATTTTTAGATCGATCTGTGCTTGAGTCTGTTCACTCTTCTCCTAATGTTCACAATCAATCTTTAAGCTTAGAATTAGAAAAAAATGGTTATATCAGTCATCGTTATTTAGCTCTAGAAACCTACAATCGAATCTGTTGTTTATCTGGAAAAATTGACGATCTTGCTAATTTAGGTAAGTTAATTTTAGCTTCTTCTTTTGCCGAAATTATTCTAGAAATTATGACTAATTCTGGACTCTATGAAGCTTCCGAAAAATTTGCTATTGAGGTGGGTTTTCCCACTAAATCGGGAGTTAGTGGGGCCCTATTATCAATTGTACCGAAACAGGGAGCGATCGCTTGTTATAGTCCTCTGTTAAATGAGCAAGGTAATTCAATTTTAGGACTTAATTTACTAACATATATAAGTAGGTGGATGGAATTAAATATAAGATGAACGTAGGTTGGGTTGAAGCATGAAACCCAACCCCCTGGGTAAGCAACTCACATAAAGTTCATTTTGTCAAGGATTGTTAAGATGCCCTTACCCTGATAATTCCAGTGATCAATTGGCTATCTTGATCATCTCTGGTGATTTTCCCGCAGCATAAATATCCCACATTGTCCGATAAGCTTTTTCTAAATTGCGGGTAAAACGAAGGGTATCAAATAACGGATAAGTCAGACGATTTTGTGCTAATTTCTGTTTAAATTCCTGCAATTTATCAGGAGATTTTGCTAAATTAATCGCTAAATTTTTATACTCCTCTAAATTCTTAGTAATTAATTCAGGTAGGCCAATAGCTGTCAGTAAACTAGCACCAACACGGGAAGGAAAAGTTGTACCTGGACAAGTTATAATCGGTAAACCTGCCCATAAAGCATCACTCCCAGTCGTATGAGCATTATAGTATAAAGTATCAAGAAATAAATCAGCTAGTTGATGTCGCGCCAAATGTTCCGACTTAGGTTGGAGATGGGCAAAAATTAAGCGATCGCCATCAATTCCTCGCGCTTTTGCTTCCCGACGTAGATTTGCTTCCGCTTCAGCTACTCTCGAAAATAACCATAACACACTACCTGGAACATTAGCCAAAATTTGCATCCATACAGTGAATATTTGCGGCTCAATTTTATAGGTATGGTTGAAACAACAAAAGACAAAACCCGATTCAGGAAGACCATAATGGGAACGAGTAACAGGTTTAGATGATATAATTTGTTGATAATCATTAGCCTGATAACTATCCGGTAAAATTACCAATTTTTCAGTAAAATCATCAGCAGACTCTGGTGGTGTAACTATGGCATCACCAATAATATAGTCGATAAAATCTGCTCCCATTGTCCCCGGATAAACCAAATAATTAACTTGAATCGGTGCCGGTTTTAAAGCCAATATTTGTGTCCGCGCCTTATCAATATATCCCATCAAATCAACTAAAATATGCACCCCATCATGAAAAATCCGTTGTGCAGATTCCGTAATTGATAAAGTAGCAATATCATAAAAGCGATCGCAATCATTAGCAATGCGACGACGATATTCACTACCATCATCAGGACCATAGGAATAGGCAATTATTTCAAAGTTATTGCGATCATGTAAACCAAAGACACTTTGCATCAAATGACTGGTGGGATGATTACGAAAATCATGGCATAAATAACCTATTTTTAATCGTCCAGATCGGGTGCGTGAATGGTTAAAGTTGAGGGGTTTAGTAACTAAGGCTAATTGTCTTTTAACCTCTTGAGCATAGTTAGAAGCTACTTGCAATTGTTGACTAGCAGACCAAGGTTTATATAAGGTATCAAAGGGAGTTACTGCGGTAGATTTTCCCTCTTGTAACTGGTTTTCGGTTAATTGCCAAAGTTGAATTAAATCAGCTTCTCTTGTCTCCCAATTACAAGTCATTTCCTTCATAGAAAATAAGCAAGCAAAAGCCTCTGGGGAATTAGGTTGAATAGCTAAAGCTTGCTTAAATACGCTCATAGCTGCTTCTACTTTGTCCTGTCTTCCTAACGCTAAAGCCAAACTATTATAAGCTTTAATGTATTTAGGATTAAGCTTAATTGCTGTTTGAAAATAAGCGATCGCTTCTTCAATTTTTCCCTGTAGTTGTAACACATTTCCTAAATTAAAGTGTGCTTCTGGATAATTAGGGTTTTTCCTGATTGCTTCTTGAAACTTTACCCCAGCATCCCCTAACTTATCCTGCATTTGTAGGACTAAACCTAAATTATTATCAGCAAAAGCATAGTTTTGATTGCTACGAATAGCTTGGTTAAAGCAAATAATCGCCTCGTCTAAATCTCCCTTGCTAACTGCTATTATTCCCAAATTATTGTGAGCTTCTGCATAATTAGGATTAATCAATAAAGCTTGCTTGTAAGCCAAAATAGCTTGATCAATTTGTCCTAAACTATCCATGATCACCCCCAACTGATGCCAAGCGGCTGCATATTGGGGAGATTGATTAATTAATTGTTGATAGAGAGCGATCGCTTCTTCAAGCTTAAGCTGTTTTTGCAAGGTGTATGCTTGCTGATAAAGGGTATCTGCTGGGGAAGTATCAGGCTGATTATTTGCTATATTTCCTCCAACTAAAGGAGAAATAGGATCAAGAGTAATAATTTTACTGATGTCATCATTTTGAAATCCTAAAGCTTGGGGACGTTTAACTCCTTCTAAGACTTGTATATCATAAAGTTCAGTCACTTCACCTTCTAAGCGTATCCAGTGAACAACTTCACCCGTTTTCAAATCAATAATTAGCAGACCACAGCGAGGATCTGCTTCTTTAGCCATTAAATTATCATCTAAGATTAACCCCGAAAAAGTCTTATCTACCCCACGATTTTTAGATAATCCAACAATGGCATAATTTCCGACAAATGCTAAACCGCGCAGAAAACCAGGACAAAAAGTAACAGGCTCAAAAATGCCTTTGTCTTGATCAATATAACCAAAGTAACCCGTACCCGCATTTAATAACCATAACTTACCCTGATAAAATCGGGGAGAATGAGGCATAGATAAACCAGTAGCAATCACTTCATTAGACTGAATATCAATGACACAACCGCCAGTTTGTCTTCTGTCTCTCCACCCATCCACCACATCTGATTGACTACAAGCGGTGACATAACGCGCCTTCCCATCTACCAAAGCTAAACCATTGAGATGACAACGATCTTCATTGACTAAAGCGGAAATAAACGATGGTTTCCATAGGGGAATACAACTATGGCGATCGCTGACTGTCGCCAGACAATTTAACGTGGTACTGATAAATATAATTCTTTCAGAGAGATTTTCTATTGCCAAATCGTGAATATCTAAATCCCCAGTAGTATAACTAATGCGGGGGATATAAAGTTTATCGTAACCATCATAAAGCTGTTCGGATGATAACACATTATCTAGTTGCCAGATTTGATAGCGAGAACTAAGATAAATCCTTTCTGGGGTAGTATATAAACCCATGGCGCGGTCAAATATCCGCTCAAATCCCGACATCCCTCTTTGGGGGTTAACTCCTAAAAACATCAGTCGAGAACTTTGATAGGTAGTAAAAGCCAGACTAATCTGCTGAGACTCTAACCAATCAATGAAGTTACGGGAAGCAATTATCTCTACGGGGATAGATTGATTAGTATTGGGAGTTGATTGATTCATCGGTTGTCTAGTCCAAATCTAAAGCAAATTTTATTTCCCTTATTAAGGGGGGATTAAGGGGGGACTAAGGGGGGATCGGCACCCCCCTTATCAAGGGGGGCAGGGGGGATCGAACCTAAAATCCATTTTTAATTTAATTATAACCAGCTACTTATCGTAGGGTGTGAAGCGCGATAGCATAACGCACCAATTTAATAATAGAGGTGGTGCGTTACGGCGGCTTGTTAATTTTGGTTTTTTGACCGAATTGATGGCCGCAAATACGCACCCTACACCTAAATTAGGTGTGTCAGTCCACTACGATTTATGTTTTTGTTTGAGCGCGATCGTTTATAATCAAAATATCATTATAGGACGCGGGCCGATGAAGACGCAAGGTTTTGAACGACGATTCTCTCAAAATCTTGCACCTGTTTCGCTCGTAAAGCCCCAAAACCTTTACTTTGCCTACATTTCAAATTTATTCAGCAAACCCTATTTTGGAGTAAAAGAAAAATGCGTAAACAGACCATTCAATATACATCATCTTTAGATGCTTTGATTGCTGTTGCCAAGCGACTTAGCGTTTATGAGAACCAACATAAAATGGATTCCGAAGATTTTTATAACCAATACAATCAGGGAACATTATCAGATGATATAATATTTATAGAATGGGCAAACGATTATCGTCATTACCTTGCTTTGCGTCAAGAATTAGAACAAATATTAAATCATGCTGCTGAAACTTTTATCTGATTACCTCAATCAAGTAGAGCAAGCAATTGTGGAGCCAGTAGGGTGTGAAGCGCGATAGCGTAACACACCGATTTAATGATAGAGGTGGTGCGTTACGGCGGCTTGTTAATTTTGGTTTTTTGACGGAATTGATAGCCGACTAACGCACCCTACACCTTAGACACTTAGATAAAGAAATTACTCACTGGAATGCTCCCTAAAGCTGGTAAAGTGCCAGTAAATCCGGTGATATTTATTAATAAATCATTGCTGGATTGGAAGCCATCTGTGCTATCATTAATAACGAGGTAAGTTCCAGCGATCGCACCGGTTGTTACCTGCACTAAGGCGGCACTATTAACCCCTAATCCTTGATTACCTGTAGTCGCTCCATTGGCATCAGTAAATACTTGATTGACTAAATTCTGTAAAGTGGTGACGGTGCTATTAGCAGCACGACTGAAACTACTAGGCGCACTCGTGGCGTTTCCAGCTTGAGTTAATAAGTCAATTTTATCACTATTGATGGCAAAATCTGTGATACGATCGCTTGTTGATATGGTAGATTGGCCAAATTGGAAGATGAAGGTATCTGCACCTAAACCACCGGTTAAAGTATCAATTCCCGCACCTCCATTGATTTGATTAATACCATTATTTCCAGTGATATTATTGTTACCAGCGTTACCCGTACCATTAATATTATTAGTGCCAATTAGTCTGAGGTTTTCGACATTATTGGGTAGGGTGCGAGTGAGAGTGCTTTGCCAAGTATCAGTAATGATAACTTCTCCTATTCCTCCTTCGGGATTGATGGTAGCATTAACGGGATTTGACAGGGTTACTGTAAAAGCTTCATCAGGTTCATTGAGGTTATCATTGAGGATGGGAATGCTAATAGTAGCAGTGGAAGTATTAGGTGCAATGGTGATAGTTCCGGTTTTGCTAGTGTAATCTACATTAGCGGTAGCATTAATGGGTGCAGTGGTATAGTTGAAGGTAATTGGTTGTGAATTGGGATTATCAACTGTGACGGTGAGGATGGCATTATTATCTTTACCTTCCACTACGGTGATGTCATTAATGGAGAGTTGCGAGGTGACAGTGGTATCGTCATTATTAATTGTCCCCGTAACTGGAGTAGTCGTACCTATCGTATAACCTGTCCCCGCAGCAAGGGTTAAAATAACAGTTTCGTTACTTTCTACTATTGTGTCAGCAGTGGGGTCAACTGTTACGGTAGCAGTGGATGAACCAGCAGCAAAGGTGACAGTATTGGTAGTCCCTGTACGAGTGTAGTCGGTATTTAAAGTCGCTGTCCCTCCGAGGGTGTAATTAACCGTTAAAGGATTAGTTGTTACTCCGCTACGAGTGAAGGTATAAACCAGATTTGTTGTCCCGTCTTCGGTAACACTTGCGGGAGAAACTGCTAGGGTGATGGTGGGAAGAGTCGGACTAGCAACATAGCTAAAATAACTAGCAGTTAGACTTAATGCTGTTTGATTGTTGATAACCGCAATAAGTTCATCTGGTTCGCTGCCTGGTTTGTTGATGTAGAGATTAGTATTAGAACCAGAAACCGATAACAGATAGTTACTACTTGAACCTCGTAGTTGAATTGTGTCATCAGTGGTGTTAAAGTCGGCAATTGTCGCGTAGTCGTCATCACCGGGAAGGGTGCTATTACCGTCATCATAGAAGGTCTTTGTTGTATCTGCAAGAATAAAGCGATCGTTTCCTGTTCCTCCTTCTAAAGTATCTCGTTCTCCTGTACCGCTATTGGTTCCTTGTAGCGTGTCATTGTCATCTTGTCCATAAAGGTTATCATTACCTGAACCACCAGTTAATACATCATTACCTTCTCCTCCTTTTAAAATCACATAAGTAGTTGCAGAAGCATTAATATTATCGTTACCAATTCCCCCTTGAAAATCTAATTCTT
>NZ_SFBV01000122.1:0-45462 GCF_007095585.1 Microcystis sp. M_OC_Ca_00000000_C217Col | reverse complement strand
AGTTATGGTAAAAGAATGATGCTCCCATCATAATTTTTTTCCCCCCTTCCCGTTTTCTTAATACTTTCTTTAAGGATTGGCTGAAAGCATTGCCCTGAAAGGCTTTGAGAAACAGAGGATCGGGCGATTCGGTTGAAGGAGCGATCGCTCAAAGGGATAAATTACTATGTCATACTGGGAAAAAACGAAATAATCAATCAAAGAAAGCTATGATCCAAGAATATCTTAATAAAGCGATGGAAACAGCCCATTATGAACTTTTAGCTGAAAGCATTACCCTGACAGGCTTAGAGAAATAGAGATTCGGGCGATTCGGTTGAAGGGGCGACTTGGTAAAATTGCAAGCATAGAGTACATCTACACCCCTGTATGTAGCTACGCACCTGCTCAAATCCCTTCTTGCGCTCAAATAGGCTTCGATACTTAGATTCGATACTTAGAGAGGAATTGGTTCACTATTGGCAATATTATCGATAAGAGCAGCATTATGCCCACTCTTTCTCGCTTTTCCTCTATTTTACACCCTTATTCCCTTTTTGAGGAAAATTTGCCAAGTCGTGTATTAGAGATTTACTCAATTTTTGTACCCAGTAAGGGGGCAGAGCAGACAGCACAGGTTATGGCCTCTTGTCAACGGGAAAGTCTAGTAAAAAGCGAGTGAAATCTAAAATTTTTTCTTGCTTTTCCTTGGGTAATTTATCAATTAAAGCTGTTAGCTTTTCTGTTAAAGATAACCACGTTTTGCTCTTAGCTTTCCAGAGGATAATAAATTGCTGTATTGGGAGAGGACAAAGGGCTATAGTTTCCCCTCGATCATTACTAAATTCAATTTCGTAACAACCATCATTGTAGTCTTCAACGATTGTCCCTTGTTCTCCCATTCTTAAGTTATATTCAGGCAAGTCAACTAATAATTCAACAAGGTCAAATAATTCGGGTTTAATCATGGTCTTTTTCTTACACTAAGCACAATTAATTACACATCTAAGCCACTACTCCGTCAGACTTCTGCTGTGATCAGTAAACAGTGAACTGAAAACTCAAATCCGATCCCTAATAGCTGTATCCCGTCTCCCGTCTCCCGTCTCCTCTCTCCTGTCTCCCGTCTCCTCTCTCCTGTCTCGACTAGGAAATTAATTTTGCACGACTACTTACTCTGATTAAGCATAAAGGTGGGAAACATCGATCGTCCATACTTTAAATTTTGTTAAATTTACTTGACCAAAAGAAGTTGTTAGGGCAGCATCAACGGCATCTAAGCCGCGAGTCATTAAAATTCGCCCGATTCTGGGGGTGTTATGACGAGCATCAAAAGTGTACCATTGATGGTCTAAATAGACTTCAAACCAAGCACTAAAATCCATCGGTAGAGGTTGGGGAGAAATACCGATATCTCCGAGATAGCCGGAGGCATAACGAGCGGGAATATTTAGGCAACGGCAAAAAGTCAAAGCTAGGTGATTAAAATCGCGACAAACCCCCGTTCTTTCCCGATAGACATCATAGGCGGTTTTCGTCACCCGCGCGTATTCGTAACCAAAACGAATGTGACTATGAACCCAATCACAAACCGCTTGTACCCTTGCCCAACCGGGGGGAGTTTGTCCGAAAAGTTCCCAGGCAATTTCCGAAAGCAAATCCACTTCACAATAACGGCTACTCATTAGGTAGGGAAAAACTTGGGTTGGTAACTCTGCTAGAGGAATTTCTTGGGCATTCCCATTAACTATATCCGGTTTCCATTCATTCTCGATAACTGCTTCATTGTGAATGCGAATCTGTCCGGCGGGTAAAATTAGACGACTGGTTCGATTACCGAAGCTATCTAAAAATTCTTCTATTTTTGTTGCCGGTTCCACCCGCAAGTTTTCCGATTGTCTCACTTGATCTAAAATTGAGGGGTGTAGATAAAGTTTTAACAACATGACCACGGGTAAGGGTGTATCAAAGCCAAATTCATAACCAACATGGATTAACATTAGTCCTCCTATCTAGATGAAATTTTGTCAGGATTGGTAGAGATGAAACGCCAATAATCGCCAGACTGAAAAAAGTTAGGCCTGACTACTTGGTTAAAAGTTTGAGGAGAAAGTAATAGCCAAGCTGAAAACCGATAAGCTTTGTACGGATTTTTTTTATTGTAAACTGCTTCAAATAAAAGCTTTGTAACTTTGAACACAAGCCATCGGCAGGATTAGAGCTATCGAAAAGAGTCCGGGGTGGATGGTTCCTCTAATAGACGAATTTCAATGGGGATGTAGGCCAGTTTAGCAAAAATCTTTTGTTGATGACTGACGGGCCACCATTCGTAAAGAAAAATTTCTAAAGGTCGCCAGAGAGCCACCCAACCACTAATTAATAGTCCTTCTTCTAAGAAGTGAATAAATGTATCGCTGCCAAAACGACCAATTAATTCGCTGAGACTCAAACAAACAAAAAGAAAGGAGAGACCAATTATCAAAGATATGCGTCCCTGTCGCCAAATTGTGCGTAATTTTCTTTGTTCTCCCTGTTGGCGATAGTCAAAATAATTATGTAAAGCTGAGGGTAACAGATGTCGGGCGGTGTTTTGTTCTGTACTGGGAAGATAAAAGACTAATTTAAGGGGGGTATTTAGGGGAAATTCATCCACAGAGTTAATAATATAATTTTCGGCATTATCGTCTAAATCTCTATCTAAAAATGGCGAAGGATCGAGAGAATTAAAGACTTGCTGTAACTGATTAAGTTTAATTTCAATTAAGTAAGTTCCTTCCTCCTCTCGATAATAGGATTGTAATTGATTCACCAGTCTAGACATTAGTTATTAAGGTTAAGCAAATGGGGTGAACTGATACAACTAAAATCTACTAAGTAGGTAGGCACAATTATTTGTAGGGCGTTGGGTTTCATGCTTCAACCCAACCTACGTTCATCTTATATTTAATTCCAACCACCCACTTAGAAGTTACTTCATCTTGCTCATTCAGGCTGAAGATTGAACTATCTGTGGGAATATTTTAGCTGTATCAGTCCCAGAACATTAATTTAATTTAGCGACCAAAACCAGCGTACCAAAAATAGGTGACCATGGGAATTACTGTGGCTAAAACCAGTAAAACTATCACCCAAATCGTGGCATTTTTATCGTCAGTTTCTTCTGCGGTAGTAAAGGTACTTTCGATATTAATTGTCGCTACTTCTGGGGGTCCGGGATCCGCTTCTCCAGAAAGTACCGCCGTTAGACGACGACTAGCATCGAGTAAAGCTTGATTATATTTTCCCCCATCTTTGAGGGGAACTGCCATAGTTTCCGAGAGGATACTATCAGCAATAGCATCGGTTAATAGGGGTTTTGCTTCCTCGGCAACCCGAATCGCAGTTTTATTGGTTAAAGTATCAAGGACGATGATAGTTTGATTAGTCCGATCTTCAGGATTAGGATACCATTCTCTCAGGATATCATCGGCTAAATTGTCAATTTTTTGACCGTAATCCAAGCGTCGGACTACCACCATTCTCACTTCTTGGCCAGTTTTTTCGGCGAGATTTTTCAGGTCTTTATTTAATTTTCCCTCGTTAGCGGCACTAATGGCCGAAACAGGATCGACTACATAAGTGGGCGCTCCAGAGCTTAAAATGGGGAGGTCATAGACTCCCATGGCAGCAGCCGGTGACAGGGAAACAGCCAAGGCTACACAGCAGGAGAGAAGGAGAGAAGCTAATAATTTGAGCATATTGATTCGGTAAAATTCCTATAGAACATGATAGGGGAAAAGTTTACTGTTTTTTGAGTCGGGAGACAGAAGACAGCAGATGGGAAGCTTTTTTCAGTGAAACTGATAACTGATAACTGATAACTGATAACTGATAACTGATAACTGATAACTGATAACTGATAACTGATAACTGATTATGAGTGATTTTGAGGAACTAGAGTCTAAAAAACGGGAAAAAGCCCTAGAAATGCAGGCCCATCGCGATAATTTGCTCTCACGGGTGACAAGATTACTAATTTCTCAAGATATCCACTTGGCGATCGATCATACCCTAGAACTGCTCTGTCAATTTACCCAGAGCGCTCACTGTTACATTATTCAATATTCCACCTGTCGTCAGCAGTGGAGTATGGTTTATGAATACTGTCACCCCGACTATCCGCAAGTTATCCCGATTCGGGAACAATCACAAAATCTCTCGACGGAAACCTTTCCTTGGTTTTCGGAACAATTATTAAACGGTATTCCAGTTAAACTGAACTCTTTAGACGATTTACCCGCTACTGCTATCCCTGAAAGAACTATTCTCGCTCATAGTCCTACTCCCTGTCTCTTAATCGTTCCCATGTGGGATAGTTATGGGGTAACGGTGGGTTATCTGGGATTGGATGCAAGTGCAGAAAAGCAATGGACAAAGGAAGATGTCACCTTTGTGCGTTTGCTGGGAGAATTAATTGCGATCGCACAAAGTAGATATGAAGCGGAAAAAGAATTAAAAGAAGCTAAGGAAGCGGCAGTTAAGGCAAATAAAGCTAAAAGTGAGTTTCTAGCTAACATGAGCCATGAATTACGCACTCCGCTTAATGCTATCTTGGGTTTTACTCGCTTAATATCCCGGGATAGCAGCATCAGCAGTGAATATCGCCAATATTTGGAAATTGTCAATCGTAGCGGGGAACATTTATTAGAGTTAATCAACGATATTCTAGAAATGTCGAAGATAGAAGCAGGAAGAACGGTTTTTAACCCTAGTAATTTCGATTTATACGCTCTTTTAGATAATATTGCCGAAATGCTCCGTCCACAAGCGCAGGCAAAAGCTTTAAGCTTAATTTTTGATCGCAGCTCCGATCTGCCCCAATATATATGTACTGATGAAAGTAAATTGCGACAGGTGTTCATCAATCTCTTGAGTAACGGATTGAAGTTTACCGAGTCGGGAGGGGTGACTCTCCGGGTAAAATTAGGGGAGAAAAGAGAAGATTATCAGCGATTGCTCTGGGAAATTGAAGATACAGGACTAGGAATCGCTCCAGAGGAGATTTATAAGCTATTTCAACCCTTTAACCAAACGGAAACGGGACGAAAATCCCAACAGGGGACAGGATTGGGTTTACCTATCAGTAAAAAATTTGTTGAGTTGATGGGGGGTGCGATCGGAGTTAGTAGTATTCTGGGTCAAGGAAGTATTTTTAGTTTTGATATTCAGGTGGGTTTAGTGGGGGAAAATGAGATTAAAACCGAAACCAATAGGGCAAAAGTTATCGCTTTAGCGGAAAATCAGCCTAAATATCGCATATTAGTCGTCGATGATCGACCGGAAAGCCGTTTACTGTTGCTGAAACTCCTGACTACCCTAGGATTGTCCGTGCAAGAGGCGGCTAATGGTCAAGAAGCGATCGCAATTTGGCAAGCATGGCAACCTCATCTTATCTGGATGGACATGAGAATGCCAGTTAAAGACGGTTACGAAGCAACTAGGGAAATTCGGCGGTTAGAGGCTGATAATCGCGGAAAAACGGTAATAATTGCCCTAACTGCCAGTGCTTTTGAAGAGGATCGCGCCTTGGTTATTGCCGCTGGTTGTGATGATTTCGTGCGTAAACCTTTCCGAGAAGAAGTTATTTGGCAAAAAATGGGCGAATATTTAGGATTAAAATATATTTATGCCGATAACGAGCCAAATCAGCCCAATTATTCGCCAGTTTTCCTCGATTCCCTGCAATCCCTATTAAAATTAATCAGTCCCGTCTGGATTGGACAATTGCAACAAGCGGCGCGAGAATGTGATGATGAAAAAATTATCGCCCTAACCGCAGAAATTCCCCCCGATTATGCTACCCTTGCCCAAGGTTTACAACAGTTAGCCGGAGAATTTTCCTTTGATGCGATCGAAACCATAATTAAAGATTTAAACATATCTTAAGAGAGTATTTTATCTATATCTCAAAAACGTGATATTCTAAAGGCATAAATCCCTAAATATGGCAATTTTAAAGGATGAAACTGTTAAAAATGCTCATCGGTACTTTCTTAATACTACCGATTTTTTCCGTTCATGCTCAAGTCCCCTCGCTGCCCCCAATCAAGCAAAATTCCCCCAATCTTGGTGATCTACCGAATGATCCCACCCAGCAGAAAAATTGGGTTTGTAATCGAGGGGATCAACGCATTGCCGTGGCTGCTAAAGAAGAGAAAGGTTGGAAAGAATTAATTGAAAAACAAGGTTGGCAATGTCGTGAGGGAAATACCGACATACCCGATAAAACTCTCGGCTTTTCCTGTGAACCAGAACAAACCCTCGGCCTCTTGACAGTTTACTGGTTAAATGGTAGTAATGGTCAACAACAATTAAGCCAATGGCGAGATAAATTAGCGGAACAACAGGGGATGGTTTGTACCATTAATAACGTGCAGTTATTCGATACTCAAGAAAATATACCCAATCCATTACAACCATGATTAAATTAGCAGTTTTGCCTCAATCTATCCTCCTGGGTATCAGTTTACTATTAAACAATTCTCTGCCCTTACTTGCCCAATCTACACCCCTGAGCGTGGATAATTTAAGAAATACCGTCTATAACATTCCCAATCGGGGTTCCGTAATTGTCAGCGATGGTATTTTTCAATCTAACGAGGGACAAATTTTAGGAGTACAAGTCAGTCGAGAAGCTTTGATGGGGGACTATAATAATGATCAAAGGACTGATGGTATTGTCGTATTAAGAGTGATTACCAGAGATCAACAGCAATTACATTATTTAGCCCTAGTGATCGATAATAACGGTACTGCCACTAACACTGATACTGTCCTGTTAGCCGATCGAGTAGTTGTCGATAATCTTAGTGCTAAAGATGGTACGATCACCGTCAACATGAGAAGATTTCTCCCCCGGGATCCTTCCTGTTGTCCGTCGGGAGTTATCACCCAACAATTTGCGATTAATCCTAGTATTAATCAATTGACTTTACTGAGTACCAATGAAAGTCAACCCACCACCCCCAATGTGCAGGTAGTACCCGCTTCCCCCCTGAGAATTAATAATAGTAATCTCCCCTTTCAACCTGCTGCTGGGGCCATCCAAATCCGCTTTTAAACCTGTTTTTGGTGCGTTACGCTGTGCTAACGCACCCTACCTTTTTACTTAACAAAAAATGCCCTATAAATATCCCATCCAACGCTGGTATATTGCCGCAACTAATCCCGAAAAAATTGAGGGGTTAGCGCGGGAAATGGGATTATCATCCTTATTAGCAACTATCTTAATTAATCGCGGTATTGATACCCCCGAATTAGCTAAAACTTATATAGATCCTGAAGCGGATATCCTACCCTCTCCCCTGGGAGAATTTCCCGACTTAGAAAAAAGTGTCAATTTATTAGTAAAAGCGATCGCCTCCGGCGATAAAATTGCTATCTGTGGGGACTACGATGCCGATGGCATGACCAGTACATCTTTACTGCTAAGAGCCTTGAGACATCTCGGCGCTAGGGTAAATCATGCCATACCCAGTCGCATGAAAGAGGGATACGGAATTAATCAGCGCATTGTCGAAGAATTTGCCGAATCGGGAGTCGGATTGATTCTCACCGTTGATAATGGCATTTCCGCTCACGAACCGATCGCCCTAGCGATAGAATTAGGATTAAAAGTTATTATCACCGATCATCACGATCTGCCGCCAATTTTACCAAATGCCTCCGCTATTCTCAACCCGAAATTATTAACCCCTAACTCTCCCTATCAGGGATTAGCGGGGGTGGGAGTCGCCTATATTTTAGCGGTGACAACTGCCCAAAAAATGGGTAAATTACAGGGATTAACCGAGTCATTATTAGCATTATTTACCCTAGGCACTATAGCAGATTTAGCTCCATTAATTGGGGTAAATCGTCGCTGGTTAAAACGGGGTTTAAGAAAATTACCCAAATCCCAATTAGTCGGGATTCAATCCCTGATGCAAATAGCGGGAATTAGCGAGGAACAAAAGCAATTACAACCGGATGATATTGGCTTTAAATTGGGGCCGAGAATTAATGCCATTGGCAGAATTGGTGATCCCCAGATAGTTATTGAATTATTAACCACCGATGAGGCAGGAATTGCCTTAGAAAGAGCGATGCAGTGCGAACAAATTAATCGTACTCGTCAAGAATTGTGCGAAAAAATTGAAGAAGAAGCGATTAAATTAGTGGAAGAAACGCCGATTCTTTGGCAAAAAGATCGAGTTTTAGTCTTAGTCGAAAAAGATTGGCATCATGGGGTAATTGGTATTGTAGCTTCCCGTTTAGTGGAACGCTACGGAGTGCCAGTTTTTATCGGTACTTACGAGGAAGAAGATGCGGGTAAAATTCGCGGATCTGCCAGAGGAATTGAAGAATTTCACGTTTTTGAAGCTCTGCAATTTTGCCAAGATTTACTAGGAAAATTTGGCGGTCATAAAATGGCGGGGGGTTTTAGTTTACCCACAGCTAATTTACTAGCATTTAAACAAAGATTAAGTCAATTTTCTCACAAAATTTTACAAATAGAACAATTAAAACCTTTAATTAAAATTGATACTATCATTGATTTTAAACAAATCACCCTGCAACTTTTTCAACAAATTGATAGTTTACAACCCTGGGGAATTGGCAATGAATTACCAGTTTTTTGGACTCCTAACGTGCGAGTAGTGGAACAGAAAACTATCGGAAAAAATCATTTAAAATTATTGCTGGCTCAAAGGGATGATACCAGAATTAAAGCCCTAGCATGGCGTTGGGGCGAATATTGTCCTTTACCAACTCGTTTAGATATTGCCTATAAACTCAAAGAAAATACTTGGAATGGTAATACAACCATAGAGATTGAATTAGTGGGAGTGCGATTACCCCAAGAAAATAATAATATTAAAAAAGCAATTTTTATGCACGCCGATAAAATGTATCAATGTAGTTTTTGGGGTGATTTAAACGAGATTCGCATCAAAAATGAACAGGGCGATATTTTAGTCGTGCAGAAAGGGCAGCGCATTGGTTTATTAGGCAAAAATCGGCAACAAGCTAGAGAAGTCAACGTGACTGAACCCCGTTTTTATACTTTAATTAAAGTTGCCATCAAAGCTTTGGCTATCTAGCAACACCTCCCCAAAAGCACCTTGACGATGAACCAAACCATAGTGATCAAAATCGGTACTTCCAGTTTGACCGATAATGAAACCGGCCAATTATCCCTATCCACGATCGCCGCTTTAGTGGAAGTCCTCACCCGGTTGCGTGCCGCCGGTCATCGGGTGGTATTAGTATCATCTGGGGCCGTGGGGGTGGGCTGCCGTCGTCTGGGAATACAGGAAAGACCGAAAAAAATCGCCCTCAAACAAGCGATCGCCGCCGTCGGTCAAGGTCGTCTGATGCGGATCTATGATGACCTCTTTACCAGTCTTGGTCAACCGATCGCCCAAATTTTGCTGACCCGTCCCGAATTGATGGAACGCACCTGTTATGTCAACGCCTATAATACCTTTCAGGCTTTGTTTGAATTAGGGGTAATTGCCATTGTCAACGAAAATGACACGGTGGCGATCGATGAGTTAAAATTCGGCGATAATGACACTTTATCAGCCCTTGTAGCCAGTTTAATCGAGGCTGACTGGTTATTTATCCTCACCGATGTGGATCGCCTCTACAGTG
The DNA here is from genome assembly GCF_007095585.1 of Microcystis sp. M_OC_Ca_00000000_C217Col. Lineage (NCBI taxonomy): Bacteria > Bacillati > Cyanobacteriota > Cyanophyceae > Chroococcales > Microcystaceae > Microcystis > Microcystis sp. M_OC_Ca_00000000_C217Col. The sequence continues at coordinate 35,808 of NZ_SFBV01000122.1, read as the reverse complement.
CCGATCCGCGGCTATTTCCCGAAGCGGCGGCTATTGCCCGGGTTACTCCTGCGGAATTAGCGCAACTATCGATCGATGCCGGTAGTAGTGGCAGTCAGTGGGGGACCGGGGGTATGGCGACGAAATTGGCAGCGGCCCGGATTGCCACCAGCGCCGGGGTAGAAATGGCGATTACTAGGGGACGGCAGCCCGGTAATATCTTAAAAATTATGGCAGGAGAGGCGATCGGAACCCGTTTTGAGGCCCAAAAACGCAGTGATAACGCCCGCAAACGCTGGATCGCCTACGGACTACTGCCTATGGGTAAAATCTATCTCGATGCTGGGGCGATTCAAGCCATTTGTCAGGGGGGAAAATCTCTCCTTGCGGCCGGGATTACCAAAGTGGCAGGGGAATTTAGCGCCTCCGAATCGGTGCAATTGTGCGATCAAGAAGGCCGGGAATTGGCCCGGGGAATTGTTAATTATAGTAGTGAGGAGATCGATCGAGTGAAAGGTCAACATTCCGAGCGTATTGCCAGTTTATTAGGTTATATAGCCGCAGAAACCATCATTCATCGGGATAATCTCGTCATTTTGAGTGCCTCGTCCACCACCTCGACTAATAAGGGATAATTCCGCCACCCAGCGCCGGTCCAGCCAATGCCTTAAATGTAAAGAAATGTCTCAAAAAAACAACAAATTGTTAGACAAGCAAGAGAGTTAGACTAGGGATGTCCCCCGAAGTTCAACCCTGTGAGATTATAAATAAAGCGAAACTCAAAAATGTCTTTATTGCTGTTGGGAGAAACTTAATAATGCGAGACGCGGTAACTAGCCTGATTAGAAAATACGATGTCACCGGACGTTATCTCGATCGAGATGCGATCGATAATCTTAAACAATATTTTGCCTCGGGAACTGCCCGTCTAGCTGCCGCCGCCCTCATTAACGCTAATTCGGCGGCGCTCGTGCGTGGGGCGGCGATTCGTCTATTTGAAGAAGTTCCCGAATTGATCCGCGCCGGGGGTAATGCCTACACCACCCGTCGTTATTCTGCCTGTCTGCGGGATATGGATTACTATCTCCGCTATGCCAGTTATGCGCTGGTGGCTGCCGATACTAATGTTCTAGATGAACGGGTACTGCAAGGACTGCGGGAAACCTATAATTCCCTCGGGGTTCCCATCGGTCCGACGGTGCGCGGTATCCAAATCATGAGCGAAATGATTCAAACCATGGCTAGTGAGGCGGGTATTGCCGACACCTCTTTGATCGCTGAACCCTTTGATCATCTCACTCGCGAATTAAGCGAAGTGTCTATCTAAATTCAGTTGTCAGTTATCGCTTATCGGTTTTGTCCGTTCAATTTTTGATGGAACTAACCCGCATCAGTACCCACTCTCAGCCTAGGGGAGTGGGGAAGGTGCAGCAAGGGGAACCATTGAGCGGTTCTCCCAGTGCGGAAGTCTGAGGCAACCGCCATCGACGAAGAAGCGTCAGAAACTTCCCACTCAGCCAAGGGGTGGGGAACAGTTCATTAAAACATTGTCCAGCTTTCTTTGACCCATGACTCTCCCCTCGGATTTTCCCCCAGAACCACCCGCTACCAATAAGGAGTCCCATCGTGATTATCGCGGACTCGATCGCAGTAAACTCACCCCCATGTATCAGCATTATGTGGAGGTAAAAGAAACCTATCCCAATGCTCTTTTACTCTATCGTGTGGGCGATTTTTTCGAGTGTTTCTTTCAGGATGCGGTGATTATCTCCAGAGAATTAGAATTAGTTCTCACCAGCAAGGAAGGAGGTAAAGGGATTGGGAGAGTCGCCATGACCGGGGTTCCCCACCACGCCCTAGAGCGCTATAGTCGTTTATTGGTGGAAAAAGGCTATGCGGTGGCGATTTGTGACCAAGTAGAGGATTCGACGGAAGCAGCCGCCGAAAAACGGCTAGTAGAACGCGCTATCACCAAACTGCTCACCCCCGGAACCCTCACCGATGAGGGAATGTTAAACGCAAAAAAGAATAATTTTCTGGCTGCAGTGGTGATCACCGGAGAAAATTGGGGATTAGCCTATGCAGATATCTCCACCGGAGAATTCTACACCACCCAAGCCAGCGATTTAACGGCTTTAAGCCTAGAATTAAGCCGTTTACAGCCCTCAGAAATCCTTTTTCCCATCAATGCCCCCGATTTAAACCGTATTTTGCGCCCCGGGGAAAAATCCGACCATCTCCCCCCCTGTTTACCCGATAGTTTTTGTTATTCTCTCCGTCCCCAAACTATCTTTACTCTCACAGAAGCGAAAAATCGTCTCCTAATCACCTATAAAATGCGTTCCCTAGAGGGGATGGGCTGCGAACATTTACCCCTTGCTATTCGCGCCGCCGGAGGCCTATTAGAATACATTGAAGATACCCAAAAAGCCAATCAAGTCCCCCTACAACCTTTAAAAACCTACTCTATCTCCGAATTTTTGATTTTAGATGGGCAAACCCGTCGTAACCTTGAAATTACCCAAACGGTGCGCGATGGTAGCTTCTATGGTTCTCTATTATGGGCGATCGATCGTACTTGTACGGCCATGGGTAGTCGCGCCTTACGTCGTTGGTTACTGCAACCGCTCTTAGATTCTCGCGGTATTCGCGCCCGTCAAGATACTATCCAAGAGTTAAAGGATAATCCCGCCCTGCGCCAAGATATTCGGCAAAAATTAAGGGAAATCTACGATATAGAACGTTTAAGCGGTCGTGTTGGCGCAGGAACGGCTAACGCCCGCGATTTACTTTCCCTAGCGGCATCTTTAGTCAAATTAGCCGATTTAGCGGCTTTGGTTGCTTCGGGAAATTCGCCCTATTTGAAAGCTTTACAGCAAATTCCCGCCGATTTGGAAAAATTAGGCCAGCAGGTGATCGCGCATCTGGTGGAATCTCCTCCGCTGCATCTGAAGGAAGGGGGGGTGATTCGCGAGGGAATTGATGCCCAATTGGATGCCCTCCGGCGCGACTATCAGGAAGTAATCGATTGGTTTAAGAATCTGGAGACGACAGAGAAAGAAAGAACGGGGATTAGCAATCTTAAGGTTAATTATAACAAAACTTTCGGTTATTATATTAGTTTACCCCGCAGTAAAGCCGATTTCGCCCCAAAAGATTATGTGCGTAAGCAAACTTTAGTCAATGAGGAACGTTATATCACCACCGAGTTAAAGGAGAAAGAAAATATAATTCTGACGGCAGTAGATGAATTAAATAAATTAGAATACGAGATTTTTAGCGATTTACGCCGTCAAGTAGCCGAATTTTCCCCAGAAATCCGGGAAGTGGCCACAAAAGTCGCCGCTTTGGATGTGTTGGCAGCATTGGCAGAAATCGCCGTTTATCAGGGATATTGTCGCCCAGAAATCGCGGATGGTCGTCTTATCGATATTAAAGATGGTCGTCATCCCGTGGTGGAACAATCCCTTGGGGCTGGCTTTTTTGTGCCGAATTCGATTAATTTGGGCAATCAGGAGGGTTTAGAATACCCTGACTTGATTATTCTCACTGGTCCCAATGCTAGTGGCAAAAGTTGTTATCTGCGACAGGTGGGATTAATTCAATTGTTAGCCCAAACCGGCAGTTTTGTCCCAGCAAAGTCGGCCAAAATCTCCATCTGCGATCGCATTTTCACCCGGGTGGGGGCTGTGGATGACCTCGCTACTGGCCAATCCACCTTTATGGTGGAAATGAACGAAACTGCCAATATTCTCAATCACGCCACAGACAGATCATTAGTATTATTAGACGAAATTGGCCGGGGTACAGCCACTTTTGACGGTTTATCCATAGCTTGGGCTGTGGCGGAGTATTTAGCCACGGTACTGCAATCGCGGACGATTTTCGCCACTCACTACCACGAACTGAATGAATTAGCCTCAATCTTAGAGAATGTAGCTAATTATCAGGTAACAGTCAAAGAATTACCCCATGAGATAGTATTTTTGCACCAAGTACGACCGGGAGGTGCGGATAAATCCTATGGTATCGAAGCGGGGAGATTAGCCGGTTTACCAGCTTCTGTGATCGATCGTGCCATGCAGGTGATGGGTCAAATCGAAAAACATAGTAAAATTGCGATCGGTTTGCGTCAGGGAATTAAGAAAATTAAACCGGTTAAGTCGGATCATCCCCCCTCTCTGCAGCAGTTAGACATTTTTGATGACAGTAAGTAGGGTTTGCTGAATAAACCTTGCGTCTTCATCGGCCCGCGTCCTGTAGGGGCGAAGCATTCGGGCAATAACCTATCGGTGAAACCGTAGATTTTCTATCCGAATGCTTCGCCCGTACTTTTTCAGCAGACCCTAAGTAGTCGTGGAAAGCTCAACTTTGTGTCCTTTGTGTCTCTGTGGTTCACAAAAACAAAAAAGGCTTAATTTGGCAACAGTATTAAAACTGTAAAAACTTTTTAATTTGTGTCCAAAGATTGCTAAAAGACTCTTTCATTTCCTCCTTAATTTTCCAGCGTTTAAATGCTTCTTCGTAGGCAATTCCTTGATTTTGAAAAGTTTTCCAAGCCGAGAGAGAAAGAGGTAAACCCATCAGCAAAAAGATATAAACTGCCCAAGAAATTGTTCCCGCACTAATTAAATTAATCGTCAGAAAAAAACTATTAATAATCAGATAGCGAACGGTTTTATGTTTTAGCTCCTCGCGACGAAAGCGATCGAATTCTTGCCGTTTATAACTGAGCATTTTTGACTCTTGCCAGTCCTTTTCCGCCGCTTCTAAGTCTTTAACTTCAATAGCTAAATCGTCGGCAATTTCTAACAACTGTTGACGGGTAATTTCTCCCTTATCCCCTTGACGGGAGATAGCCAAATAGAGAATTTCCTGCACATCCTCTTGACTGTAGGATTGGGGAGGGAAAAAATCAGAGTTTGGCATAGCGATAGAGAAAGAAATAGGTTCCTTCTCTATTATGGGCGATCGATTAGCGATTGACAGTTAGACGAGACAGGGAGTTTTTAACTGATTCATCCATGCTTCTAAATCCTGCAAAGAGCGATCGGCATATTGACCGTAACGTTCCCGTTTATTGCGGATTTTTCTGGTAAAATTCGGCAAAATGCCAAAATTTGGCGGCATCGGTTGAAAATGTTTCGGTTCGGCACTGCTGATAAACTCAAATAATGACCCGATCATCGTTGTGGTTGGCAATGTCACCGTTTCTAATCCTAAAGCTAAACGAGCGGCATTAGTTCCCGCTAACCATCCCCCAGCAGCCGCAGCCGTATAGCCTTCCGTGCCGATTAACTGTCCTGCCGCTAATAGCGTCGGTCGCGATTTAAACTGGAGACTGGAGGATAATAACTGGGGAGAATTGATAAAGGTGTTTTTGTGCATCACTCCCATGCGGACAAATTCGGCCTTTTCTAACCCCGGAATCAGACGGAAAACTCGTGTTTGTTCACCCCATTTTAAATTAGTTTGAAATCCCACCATATTCCACAATTGCCCCGCTTTATCTTCCATTCGCAACTGTATAACCGCGTAGGGACGTTGATCCGGATATCTAGGATCCGCTAATCCCACCGGTTTCAGGGGACCAAAACGCATGGTGTCTTCTCCCCGACTGGCTAATTCTTCGATTGGCAGACAAGCCTCGAAAAATTTGGCATTTTCTCGCTCAAAATCCTTTAATTCTGCCTGTTCTGCCTGTTTTAGTTCTTGCCAGAAGTGCAGGTATTGTTCCCGATCCATAGGACAATTGAGATAGGCGGCCTCACCTTTATCGTAACGGGAGGCCAGAAAAGCGATCGATTGATCAATAGATTCCCCTAGAATAATCGGACTAGCGGCATCAAAAAAACTCAGATAGTCCAGGCCGGTGAAATTTTGCAGATCTGCGGCTAAAGCAGCACTGGTTAACGGTCCAGTGGTTAAAACGACGATACCATCCCGGGGAATTTCCGTGATCTCCTGACGTTTTAAGGTGACTAGAGGGTGGTTGGCCAAGATTTCCGTCAAATTTCGACTAAAGACCCCTCGATCGACCGCTAAAGCCCCTCCTGCGGGGACACTATGCTGATCGGCCTGGGCAATAACTAGAGAATTTAAGCGTCGTAATTCTTCATGGAGTAACCCAGTAGCGCGATCCACCGCCATGGCGCCAAAGGAGTTACTACAGACTAATTCGGCTAAAAATTGGCTATGGTGGGCGGGACTAGAGCGAATTGGGCGCATTTCGTGCAGGATCACGGGAATACCTGCTTGGGCTATCTGCCACGCCGCCTCAGTCCCCGCTAATCCTCCACCAATTACATGAATAGGGCGATCGATCATAGTTGGGAGAAAATGGCTAGAGTAGGACTATTTTAGCGTTAGTTCCCAGTCACCAAAAAAATAGGCTGGTCTAGGGCGATCGCATAAAGATTGGGGCTGATCACAAACTCAGGTTATAATCAAGGAAGGGATAGAATATTATATTTTATCTCGTCACGGTTTTTGCTTTCGAGAAGGTGGCAACACCGCCCCACTTTCTCACCATCTCCTTCCAGATGGGTTAGTTAGCGGTTTGACTTCTATGAACACCAATTATCTTGAAGAATACCAAAAATACCTAGCCGAATGGCAGAAACTGCTTCTGTCCGCTTGGGGTAATGGTGTTCCCACGACTACACCAGTGTTTGAGTTTCCGGAAACTTTGGTTAAATCCCTCGAATATCAACAAGAATGGGTGAAATCCTACCTAACCGCCCAAGAAACCGCCACCAAAGTTGCCCTCGATAGTCAGAAACAATTCTGGGATAGTTATTTCGGTTTTGCTCGTCAGTCCATGGCTGTAATCAATAAACCAGCTTAATTAGGTATCAATTGGCTAGATAGTTCGATTGGTGACTTAACTTCCCTTAAAAAATGAAATTCCTCAAATACAATCCCCTCTGGCGTTGTATTTGAGGCTTTTTTGGGTTTTATTCCCTTTAAGCAATCAGGGAATTTTGGGGTTTAGCAAAAATCATCCGTCCGGCCGAGGTTTGCAGTGCAGATGTCACCACTACCCGCAATTCTCCCCCTAGATAATCTTTTCCTTCTTCTACCACCACCATCGTGCCATCTTCTAGATAACCGATGCCTTGGGTGGGTTCCTTTCCTGCTTTGAGAATTTTCAGATCTAAAGTATCCCCGGGCAAGTAGATCGGGCGTACTGCTTGGGCGAGATCGTTGACATTCAAGATGGTGACTTTTTGCAGATTGGCCACTTTACTGAGATTATAATCGTTAGTGAGCAAGGTGGCGTTAATTTCTTGGGCAAGATGGACTAATTTAGCATCTACGGTGCTAATATCCTCATAATCGGCCGGATGAATGACAATGCGATCAGGAAATTCTTGCTGCATCCGGTTTAAGATATCTAATCCTCGTCTTCCTCTGACTCGTTTTTGGTCGTTACTGCCATCCGCTAACTGTTGCAATTCCTGAAGGATAAATTGGGGGATGAGTATCTGTCCCTCGATAAATCCCGTGTCTAACAATTGTTCGATACGACCATCGATAATACAACTGGTGTCAACAACTTTGGTGGCGGCCGCTTGCAGGGTTCCTTCTGCCACTAAAATTGATTCCATACTATTGGGGTTAATCAGACGCAAAAAAGTCCGACCGTGGGTATCAGCTAAACTAACCCCCAGATAGGAAAACATAATACTGCCTAAAATGGCGATTATCGGCTTGATAAACGAGAATTCTCCCGGAATCGGTAGGAAGAAAATCGGAGCTAGGATCAGATTAGCAATCAACAAACCGATAACTAGACCGACCGAACGGGTTAAAATAACTTCGATCGGAGTTTGTCGTACTTGGGTTTCTAGACGACGATAGGTAGTTTGGGCAACTAAACCAATAGCCAAACCAATAATTGAGGCAAAACCCGCCGATAACCAGCGTAAAGCTTCAATATTGCTGATTTGCGACTGGACAGTAACCGGCAGCAAGTCAACACCACTATAACCAATACTGGCAACAGCGAAGACGAATAGTAAAATTATGACAGCATCAAGCATGGGGATAATACCAGAGAGGATAGGGGGGGAATGATGGTAGAAAAATAATGAGTATGGATGCTTTTATATTATATCTGTGGGTTTCTCCTAATTTGTGTCGGGAAAGTTGCCTCCATTCTAGGAGATGTTCTCCCCAGCCATAATACATCTTAACGAAGATCAACGAAATTATAGCCGTCAGCCTTGAATCAGTTATCAGTCATCAGATGCGAGTTACAGCGTTTCTCAGATAGATGAGGTTCGTTCTTGCATCTAAAATACTTGATTAGCAAGGGTTAGTCTGTGCTTCACCTTGACGAGAAAGGCTGTAGGATATTAAATCCAGTTATTAAAAACTGATTATTTATTCTCCGTTTTGCCTTTTGCATGAGTAGAAAACGGGTTTCTCGGAGAAACCCGTTTTCTGTGCGTTACTCAACGGATTTAGTATGAGTTCACTGATTACTGATTACTGTTCACTGATAACTGCTTTAATGTCCTATTTTGACCCCGTAACCTCGGTTTATATTCATATTCCCTTCTGTCGTCGGCGCTGTTTTTACTGTGATTTCCCGATTTTTGTCCTTGGTAATCGCACCAATCCGGCGACTTTTCCCCCTGTGGTGGAGTATGTGGAAATATTACAAGAAGAAATTAGCCTTAGTCAGGGGACGGGGAAACCCCTAGAAACAATTTTTTTTGGGGGGGGGACTCCTTCCCTGTTACCGGTGGAATTATTAGGGGCAATTCTGGATACTTTAGCCAAAAAGTTTGATTTTGCGGCCGATATAGAGATTTCTATGGAGATTGATCCGGCTACCTTTAGTTTAGAACAATTACAGGGTTATCTTAGCGCAGGAGTCAATCGGGTTAGTTTAGGAGTACAGGCTTTTCAAGAACCATTATTACAGGTTTCCGGTCGATCGCATACTGTTAAGGATATCTATCAGGCAGTGGAATTAATTCAGGGATTGGGAATAGTTAACTATAGTTTGGATTTGATTTCAGGATTGCCACAACAAACCCTGACAGATTGGGAAAATTCCCTAGAAAAAGCGATCAAACTGCAACCGGCCCATCTTTCCTGTTACGATTTGGTCTTAGAGGCGGTTACTCCTTTCGGTAAACAGTATCAACCGGGGAAAAAACCCTTACCCGATGATGAAACCACGGCAAAAATGTATGTTTTAGCCGGTGAAAAACTAGCTTTAGCCGGTTATCAACATTACGAGATTTCTAACTATGCCAAACCGGGTTATCAATGCCGACATAATCGAGTTTACTGGGAAAATCGTCCCTATTACGGTTTTGGTATGGGGGCTGCTAGTTATCTTCATCAACAACGTTTTACCCGTCCGCGCAAAAGTCGCGACTATTTCGCTTGGGTAAAAGAAGGCTGTCAGATTGAGGTGGAGAAAAATAGCTTGATTGATGATCTTCTCGAAACCTTGATGCTAGGGTTAAGGTTAGCAGAAGGTGTGAGTTTGCCCGCAATTGAAGCTAATTTTGGCTCGGAAATCAAAAAAGCAATTTTAGAGGTCTTAGAGCCGCATAAACAGCGTAATTTAGTAATAATTGAGGGGGATAGCAGGGTAAGATTAAGCGACCCCGAAGGTTTTTTGTTTTCTAATATCGTTTTAACCGATTTATTTGATCGCTGGCAATAGTCAGAAACTATATTTTAAGTAGCTGGTTATAATTAAATTAAAAATAGATTTTAGCTTCGATCCCCCCTTAATCCCCCCTTGATAAGGGGTGTTTCTGACAACTTTTAACACCTACCTACTTACTAGCGATAATAGATAGCTAACCAAATACAAGGAGGATTATTGCTAGTAAATTCGATGCGATGTTTTTGGTGAGGAGGAATCAGGAGATAATCCCCCGCTTGCAGATTAACTTGGCTGCCATCCTCATAACTAATCTCAGCGAATCCCTGTAATAAAATCACCCATTCAAAGTCAGATTGATCGTACCATTGACCGATGGGAGTGGTTTGACCGGTGGAAATAATTCTTTCCAGACGAATAGCTTGACTTTGAGCTAAAATTTCCAGAATTTCTCGGTCAGGAATTAGTTCAGGTAAATCAAAAATTGAAGCTGCTGTCATTAGTTATTATTCCTTTCTGGATGAAAATCTTTAATCACCGTCGGTATTGCTGTTAAAATTTTCTCAACGATATCAGCAGGTGTATCTAGGTCAGAAACAACAATCCGAAGATCTGCTTCTGCATAAAGTCCTCGTCTTTGTTCTAATAATAATTCTAGTTTACTTTCTAAATCAGTGGACTCAAGCAGGGGACGAGAGGTATCTTGTTTTAAACGTTTAACCAAAACTTCTAGGGGAACATCTAACCAAATCATTAAACCGTGACGAAGATAACTCCAATTTATCGGTTTTAAAACCATCCCTCCCCCGGTGGCAATCACAGTTTTAGTCAGAGAGGATAATTCGGCTAAAACTTGGGTTTCTAACTCCCGAAAAGTCGCTTCTCCCTCGTCGGCAAAAATTTCCCTGATTTTCTTTCCCGCGACCCTTTCTATTAATATATCTGTATCAAAAAAACGATATTGTAACCGTCGGGAAAGCAACTCTCCCAGGGTGGATTTGCCAGATCCCATCATTCCTAGCAAAAAAACACTTAATCCCCGTAAGGAGTTAAAATCCGTTGAATTGTCCATATGTAGTCCTCGCTACTCAGGGATGATTTTTTGATAAGCATTTAGGAGTAAAAACCCGCAGATGGAATCAGAAAATCTTCTCAGAACTCCCATTGACACCGACATCGTGTCAGAATGCTGGATAACCATGATACCATCTTGGTAGTTAATGGACGAAATCAGCTTGATTAATCTAATCAAGTGGTGTGAGGAGTGTGAACACAGGAGTCTAAAATTCATGTCCAATCAACCAGCAAACTTTCCGGGTAACAGAAATCAACTCAAACCGATTAAAGTCGGGGTTATCGGGGTCGGTAACATGGGACAACACCATAGTCGCATCCTGAGTTTATTAAAAGACGTGGAATTCGTCGGGGTGGCCGATGTCAACGTCGAAAAGGGACTGGAAACTGCCAGTAAATACCGAGTCCGTTTTTTTGAAAATTATTTAGATCTCTTACCTAGGGTAGATGCGGTTTGTATCGCTGTCCCCACGCGGTTACACCATCGAGTCGGGATGGACTGTCTGCAAGGGGGAGTACATACCTTGATCGAGAAACCGATCGCCGCTAGTATTAGTGAAGCGGAATCTTTAGTCAATGCGGCAGCCGATCATGATTGTATTCTGCAAGTGGGTCATATCGAGCGTTTTAATCCCGCTTTCCAAGAGTTATCGAAGGTCTTGAAAACCGAGGAAATTTTAGCGATTGAATCCCATCGCATGAGTCCCTATTCCCAACGCGCTAATGATGTGTCGGTGGTGTTAGATTTAATGATCCACGATATAGATTTAATTTTAGAATTAGTCTCCGCTCCCGTGGTGAAATTAACCGCTAGTGGTAGTCGCGCTGCCACTGATTCCGGTTATCTCGATTATGTCACTGCAACCCTTGGTTTTAGTAATGGAGTAGTGGCTAATTTAACCGCTAGTAAGGTGACTCATCGCAAGATTCGCCGTTTAGCGGCCCACTGCAAAAATTCTCTCACGGAAGCGGATTTTCTCAACAATGAAATCCTCATTCACCGGCAAACCACCGCTAACTATAGCACCGATTACGGTCAAGTTCTCTACCGTCAAGATGGTTTAATTGAAAAAGTTTATACCAGCAATATTGAACCCCTACACGCGGAATTAGAACATTTTGTTCATTGTGTGCGCGGTGGGGACCAACCTTCTGTCGGTGGGGAACAAGCTTTAAAAGCTTTACGATTAGCTAGTTTAATCGAACAAATTGCCCTTGATGGTCGCGTTTGGCAACAATCGGACTGGAATTATCAATATCTTAATTCTCCCGTGATTACTGCTTCTTAATTGTTTTCACCCCGATTCTTTAAATGAGAGAATTGGGGTGAGGAAACAAAATTAGTTATCTGGAGAACTTTTTAAACATTTTTCTGAGGATTTTTTTCCACACCATTGACTTTCACAGGGAACTCCATCACCGTCTCCATTCATTTTGACATTGGGGCAATTTCTCAAGAAAAAAGTCGCTTCTGGACAGGAGGTCATCTGGGAACAGTGAGTTCTACCATCGCACCGAAACTGTGGAGAAGGACTAGGTTTTTTCTGGGGAGTGGGACGATTATTGTTGTTAGCTACGGCTAAATTATTGAGGGTTTGATTGCCAGAAATTGGTGATTTTATTGATATTTGTTCGCTCAGAAAAGCCAGAATTAAAATAACAATTACTTTTTTCATAAAATGCTTGCCTGATTCTCTGCTCTTATCATATTACCAGATAGGAGACAGGATAATAAATTAGAGTTGTTCCCTGTTTCCTATTCCCTGTATTTAGAGTAAAATTTCCCTGTGTTGAATTGCTAATTTATGGGCGGGAAAACCCTCGTACTCGGCTAAAGTTTTCGTGGTTTCTTTTAACTTTTCAAAGCCTTCGGAGGTGACATAAGCCAAAGTAGAGCGCTTGAGAAAATCATACACCGAAACCGCCGAATAGGAACGGGCAAAACTTCCCGTCGGCAGCACAGCATTTACCCCGATGGCGTAGGTAGCCATAGAGGAAGGAGTATGATTGCCCAGGAGAATTTCCCCAGCATTTTTAATCTTGCCCAGAATGGCAAAAGGATTACTAACTAAAACCTCTAGATGTTCCGGGGCGTACTCATTGACAAAATCGAGGGATTGCTGCAGACTATCGGTTAAAATTATGCCCCCATAGGCGGCTAAACCCGCCTCACAGAATTCCCGTCGCCAATCCGGGAGTTTTTGCAGGTATTCCTGTGCATATTCACTAGCAGCGATCGCCACCTGTTCACAGTGGGTGACTAATAAAGCCGCCGAATCCGCCCCGTGTTCCGCTTCAATTAATAAATCCAAGGCCGCTAAACGGGCATCGGTGGACTCATCGGCCAAAACTATCGACTCACTTGGACCGGCCGGCAAACCCACATCCACAGTGCCGAACAGTAACCGTTTGGCCGCCGCCCCATAGACGCTGCACGGACCGGTAATTTTGTCAACCCTTTTGATATTTTTTGTTCCCAAAGCTAAAGCGGCGATCGCTTGTACGCCCCCTAATTTATAAATTTCTCTGACTCCAGCCATCTGCGCCGCCACCAGAGAAACGGGTTCCACGTTGCCCTGTTTATCGGGGGGAGTGCAAACGACAACTCTTTCCACTCCTGCCACCATTGCCGGGATGGCTAACATTAACATCATCGAGGGAAAAGCACCGCGGCCCCGGGGAACGTATAAACCCACATTGGGGATAGGAGAGATTTTTTCGCCGGCAAAGACACCGGTTTCAATTTCTGCCAGTTGCATTTCTTCCGGCATTTGGCGACGGTGTACCTCTTGAATATTCCGGAAAGCCTGTTCAATGGCAGTTTTTACTTCCGGTTCAATTAACTGAAAAGCCTGCTCAAATTCTGCCTCGCTGACTTTGATATTTTCTACCGTCGCACCCTCGTAGTCAAAACGCCGCACATAGTCCACAACGCCAGCATCCCCCCGCTCGCGGATGGTTTCTATCACCGTTTGAGCGACTTTGAGGGCGTTATCAATATCTAACTCGGCTCTTTTCTGAAGTTTTGCCCGTTCCGCGCCACTTAATTGCGAAAGTTTTAATATTCTGACCACTATGGCTGCTCCTACTGCCCCCTTCCTCTCAAGAATTAACGGGGAATCTGATCTTTTTTGATTATAATGCAGATCATGTTTAAGCTCTCTTGCTGTTCTGTAAATGCGATCGCTCTTGGTTTATTATGGGGGGCGATTGGTCCGGTGTGGGCAGAAACGGAGTTAGACCTAGACCCGAAAATTCGGCAAGAAAGCCCTGTTTTAGAGCGTTGGTTAGAAAAAATACCCGATATCGCCGAAGATATTCGCCGCGATCCTAGTTTTCGCACTCGTATCCGTTTAGGATATGCAGAGTTTCCTTCTACCGATAATTCCAGTGGCGTGATTTTGGGGGTAGAAGATGTGTTTTTCGGTCAAACCAGTTTAACCCTAAGCGGCGATTATCAGACGGCTTTTAACGGCAAAAGGACGGCAATAGGAGCAAATTTACAATACTATCTCCTCCCTTTGGGTGATTATGTCAATCTGGCTCCCATGGTGGGCTATCGTTACATTCAAACGGGAAATTACAGCACCGATGGGCTTAACTTAGGATTAAAGCTCAAATTAGCCCTTTCTCGCACAGGAGCGGCAGATATCACCGTCAGTCAGAGTTTTATCTCTCCCGGTGGTGCTAACGAGGTGGGATTAACTACTCTTTCGGTTGGTTATGCGATTACCTCTAATTTACGTTTAGCCGCCGATATTCAAGCCCAAAATTCCCGCACCCGTAAAGATAGCTCCCTGGGAATTTTACTGGAATGGCTGCCCTAATTAGGGTTTGCGGCAAAAAGTTTTTCGTGGGGGTAGGGTGTGGGGTGTAGGGTGTAGGGTGTGGGGTGTAGGGTGTGGGGTGTGGGGTGTAGGGTGTGGGGTTTTACCGATAAAAACTCACACCTGATAACTGATAACTGCTCACTGATAACTGATAACTGATAACTGCTCACTGATAACTGATAACTGATAACTGATTAGGTACTAAAGTATTTAGCGGTGGGGTGATAGGTGATAATGGCGGTGGTGGATTGTTCTGGGTACAATTGTTCGCTTTCGTCCATAGACATCCCAATGCGATCGCATCCTAACAGATCTAGTTGCTTGTATTGGTCCTGAATATTGGGACAAGCGGGATAGCCGAAACTATAGCGAGAACCCCGGTAACGCTGTTGCAGTATATCGCGGATATTATCGGGATCGAACTCTGCGAAACCTAACTCGCGACGGATGCGGGTGTGGGTCCATTCGGCCATGGCTTCGGCGGTTTGCACAGCCATGCCGTGATAATAGAGGTATTCGGTATATTCGTTGGCATCAAAGAGAGATTTAGCGTATTCCGTGGCGATTTCCCCCACTGTCACCGCTTGCATCGGGAAAACGTCGATAATCCCGGATTCCTGCGGGGCGAAAAAGTCAGCAATACAGAGACGACGACCAGATTTCTGGCGAGGAAACTCAAAAATGGCACTCGGTTGCAGATTTTCGGGTTTTTCGCCCGCTTGTATCGATTCGGGATCGTAAATTAAGAGGGAATTACCGGACGACTGACAGGGAAAATAACCATAAATTAATGTGGGGTTTAGTAAATTTTCCTTGACAATTTTCTCTTTCCATGCTGTTAGAATTGGATGAACTTTTTCCTGTAAAAACTGGTCGTATTCTTGCTTGGATTGGCTTTGTGGTTTGCGAAATTGCCATTGACCGACAAATAAAGCTTGTAGGTCTAAATACCAGAAAACCTCCTCGATGGGAATTTCTGCTGCTGTTAATATTTTAGTACCCCAGAAGGGCGGTGTTGGTCGGGGAATATCAACTGCCACCGCTTCGGACCGACGGGTATCAATAACTAATTCTTTGTCCACGCTGCCATCGGTAAAAATAGTATCGGGATTAACCTTTAATTCTTCGGCAACAACCGGGCTTTTTTCTGCCTCGGCAAACTCCGCTAAAAAGCCTTTACTATCATCCCATTGACCCCCAGCTTTAGCGGGCATTAATTTATCCATAAAATGCAGGTCAGAGAAGGCATCTTTACCATAGATAACCTGTCCCTTGTAGGTTTTTTGACAGTCATCATGGACAAATTTGGGAGTTAAAGCTGCCCCGCCAAGGATAACAGGAACGGTGATTCCTTTTTCGTTAAAAACCTCCAGATTTTCCTTCATAAAAGCCGTCGATTTCACCAATAAACCGCTCATAGCGATACAATCGGCTTTATGTTCTTTGTAGGCTTCGATGATATTTTCTACGGGTTGTTTAATGCCCAAATTAATCACCTTATAGCCGTTATTTGTCAAGATAATATCAACTAAATTTTTACCAATATCGTGAACATCCCCTTTAACCGTTGCGATAATAAAAGTCCCTTTGGCATTATTATCCCCCTCTTTTTTCTCCATAAATGGTTCTAAAAAAGCAACAGCTGCTTTCATAGTTTGGGCAGATTGGAGAACAAAAGGTAACTGCATTTGTCCTGAACCAAATAACTCACCCACTACCTTCATCCCATCCAAGAGGAAAATATTAATAATATCTAGGGGTGGATAGTCCTGTAAAGCTTGATTCAAAGCGTCTTCCAGTCCCAATCTTTCCCCATCAATAATATGCTGTTTTAAGCGTTCCTCCACGGGTAAATTAGCATTACTAGAGGGGTCTTTTTTAGTGGTTTTTCCCGCAAATAATTCGGTTAATTTGGTCAGGGGATCATAAACACATATATCGCCATCAAAACGACGATTATCATAGATTAAATCCCGACAAATTTGCTGATATTCTGGTTCAATTTTTGCCAAAGGAAGAATCTTATTAGCGCTGACAATTGCCCCATCCATTCCCACCTGCATCGCTTCGTGGAGGAAGACGGAATTTAATACCTGACGCGCTGCCGGATTCAACCCAAAAGAGATATTAGACACACCTAAAAGAATGTGACATTCGGGCAGTTCTTGGCGAATTCGGCGCATTGCTTCGATAGTAGCCTTGCCATTTTCTCGGTCTTCTTCGATACCAGTAGAAATCGGTAAAGCTAGAGGATCAAAAAAGATTTCGTAGGGAGGAATTCCGTATTCTATCGCCCCATAATAGGCCCGTTTAGCTATCTGGAATTTTTTCTCGGCAGTGCGTCCCATTCCTTCTTCATCAATGGTTCCAATTACTACCCCTGCGCCGTATTTTTTCGCTAAATCCAAGACTTGATAAAAACGCGGTTCCCCGTCTTCGTAGTTAGTAGAGTTGAGGATACATTTACCCCCCGCTACTTTTAACCCCGCTTCCATTTTTTCCCATTCGGTGGAATCTAACATTAAAGGTAGGGTGACATTATTAACTAAACGAGAGGCTAATTGGTGCATATCGCGCACCCCATCCCGGCCCACATAATCGACGTTGACATCGAGAATATGCGCCCCTTCTTTTACCTGCGCTTTCGCCATCGATACTAAACTATCCCAGTCTTCAGCATTGAGCAGTTCCCGACATTTTTTAGAACCACTGGCGTTTAATTTTTCCCCGACAATGAGGAAAGAATTATCTTGAATATAGGGTTGGGTACTATAAATAGAGGCGGCGGAGGGTTCATAATGATAATGACGAGATTTCGGAGTTAAACCCTGACTTAGTTCCGCTAAAGCTTGAATATGGTCGGGACGAGTACCACAACAACCGCCAATAATTTGTACTCCCAAATCTTCGATAAAGTGCATTAAAGCCATTTTTAATTCTACGGGAGTGAGGCGATAATGCGCTTGACCGCCGACATTTTCCGGTAAACCAGCATTAGGAATACAAGAAACAATAAAAGGGGAATTTTCCGAGAGATATTTAATATGGGGTTTCATTAAATCGGGACCAGTGGCGCAGTTAAGTCCCAAAATATCAATTTTATAGGGTTGTAAAATAGAGACAACGGCGTTAATTTCCGTTCCTACTAACATCGTTCCCATGGTTTCCATCGTCACCGAAACCATTAGGGGCAATCGTTGACCTTTTTTCTGAAATACTTCTTCAATAGCATTTAAAGCCGCTTTAATTTGCAGGACATCCTGACAGGTTTCTACTAATAATAAATCTGCTCCGCCATCATACAGACCCTCTACCTGTTCCACATAGGCATTTTTGAGCCTATCAAAGTCAATATGACCCAAAGTGGGCAGTTTTGTCCCCGGCCCCATGGAACCCGCCACAAAACGGGGTTTTTCGGGAGTAGAGTATTTATTAGCGCAAGCTTTGGCCAGTTCGGCGGCACTTTTGTTGAGATAATAGGCTTGATCGGCTAAATCGTACTCGGCTAAAACTATCGAGGTTCCCCCGAAGGTGTCGGTTTCAATCACATCCGCACCCACTGCTAAAAAGGCTTCGTGGACTTTGGCTACGGCGCTAGGTTTCGTATGGACAAGATACTCGTTACACCCTTCGTATTCTGCCCCACCAAAGTCCTCGGCCGTCAGATTTTGGCTTTGTAGGGAAGTTCCCATCGCTCCATCAAAGACGAGGACGGGATGCTTGGGACCGTTGAGGTAGTCAAGAAAGGGGCTATTCATAGAGAGATTTACTGCTATAGCATTTTGAAAGTTTATTGTAATACGGTTACTAGAAATCTGCCATTCGGCATTTCAGTGATCAGTTATCAGTGATCAGATTTGAGTTTTCAGTCGAGAAAGCCAATCAATCTAATTTTGTAGAACTAGACGAGCTAAACCAACTCCGGGATAATAATTACCGAGAATTTGTTGATAATCTAGGCCTTTTTCCGCTAATTTATAAGCTCCAGTTTGACTCATACCGCGACCACCGTGGGCCCAAGCGACAATTTCATCCGTGGCGGCATAAAGAGACTCGACTACACCCCCTTTATAGCTGAGAATCTGCCCAGCAGTGGCATTAACCGCCTGGTGAGTCGATTGATACTCCGAGCGAATGCCTTTATATACCTGCCAGCGTTGGGTATTGCCCAGATGAAACCAAGCATTAGCGGGGCGGATCATGTGTACTAGGGCGTAGGAACGAGCGGCGATCGCCTGTGCCTTTAAAGCGTGCATTGGCGCAGTGGAGTGCATTTCACTACCCACTACACTATAGAGATAGGCCTCTAAATTAACATGATTGACCACTAACAAGCGATCGCCTTGGGCAACAAGCAGCACTTTGCCCCGATACCAACCATCATCCACATAAACTAAACCATCGGCACTGGTGGGCTGCACAAAAATCACCTCTGGCAGCGATAAATCGCCCATTTTTAAGCCATTGGCACTGGCAATCACCGGTAAACCCTCGTTAGTGGCAATCGTTTTTAAACCACGACCTTGACGGTCGGTGATCACCGCCGGCCCGTTAACTCCAATCAAAACACTGGCCACATCCCTTTTAATCGCTACGCGAATTTCTAGGACCGGCGGCGTATAATTAGCGGGAACCGCTAAAGGTTGTCTAGTTACCGGTTTGGCCGCGGCAGCGGGGGAAGTATTAGGAGAAGACTGAGGAAAGGGTGCTAATTTTTTCGGTGCGGAGAGGGAAGACTGAGGAGAGGGTGCTGATTTTGGAATCGCAGAAGATTGGGGAGAGGGGGATAGTTTCGGTGATGGCGCGGTTAAGGGGGCGATCGGAGATGGGATAATAGGAGCAGGGGAGGCAGCAGTCTCTAGATTTGCCTGCGCTTGCGGGGTTTCTGGTTTTTCCTTGGCTAAATAAGTTAAGAGAATTGGCGTAAAAGTGGCGATCGACAACAAAGGAACGGCACAATGACGCAGCAGGGAAAAATAGGTACTAGCAGCAAATTTCACTTTAATCACACCATCTTTAATTTTCTTATCTAACTTTATCATTCCCCTCTCAGGCCGGGCAATTCTAGAGAAAAAATCTCGTATTCTTGAGCTTGTTAGGACAAATCAGGCTGAAATAGTCAAGAAAAGCCGAAAAAATCCTGATAATTTTTATTTATGCTTACTGATTTGTTCCTTGCAGAGCCAATTATACAACAGAGGGAAATAGGAGAGTAACGATTCTGCTGGAGTTATCAACAGTCGTAAAATTAGGTACTGATTATCTTGATACTCAAATTAGTTGACAGAGATGTTTAAGGATTTTGAGAACTTCATATAAATCCCCCGGATTTCTCATGGCAAATAAACGAGAGGTTCCGTATAAAGGTTTACCGTCCCATAATAATTTAACAAATAAAAACTCGGAACCATTGGTCAACATTCCATAATTAGGACGGTTGGGATGAGGATTGACCATTAAATAAGCTAATAATTGCGGTAAACCTGCTTCAACGGAATAAATAACCCGTTTTGATTCAATAATCATTACCCATAATTGCTCTTTTAGAATTAAAGTATCTAACCTTCCCTTAATTATTAAATCTTGATCTTCTGTAATAATTTCAACGGAATCTTCTGCTTTAATATGAAAAGGAAATAGATAAAAGTTACCAATAAATAATAATGGATCTAAAACCGTCATCCTCACCGAAGTTTCCAAAAAGGGAGGATAATTCAATAAGTTAAAATAACCTGTTTTGATTTTATCTAACAATTCTTTTTCTTGGTCAGAGATTGCTTCTAAGTCTTGCTGCCATTCCCCAAAAAAATGCTCATCTTCTATAAACTCTAGTTGAAAATGACTAATTAAATCTCTGAGGGTGACTTCTTTTGCTTGTAAAATTTGAACCATATTTACCTCCTTAATTAAGATTTATGTTAATGGTAATTTGCTATTTTTAATTGAATTTACCTAAATTTTTAACCAAGCAAAATATCCGTTACTGACAGGGTTAACTGCTCTAAATCAGAGAGAACAGTTAAGGATATGGTCTTGTTTTGTTTACCTGCACATCGCTTCGGTTAGCATCGTTCAGGTTTTTATCAGCTGCTTTCGCTCTTCCTACATCATCCAGATTAGCCATCGTCTTCTCCTTAATTTAGAGTACATGAAAGGTTCACTTTGCTATGATTTATCCAAGAGATTTATTGAGATATAAGTAGTTAGGTGTTAAAAACTTTATTCCCCCCTTATTTCCCAGGGAAGGGGGGTTAGGTCATTCGGGCGATTTTTCATGTTGGCAAGGTCATATTCTGGTTTCATGGTTTTATTATCGATAATGTTTACTTTCGTTTTTACCCGTAAAAGTCCTCATTTAGAATCTGTTCAGGTGTGAAAGGACAAGCGAGGGGATACTCACTTTCTTGGGGAATACGAATACCAAATTGAGCGCGTTTACCCTGTTTGATGGCGACTTTACGAGCGCTGGAATAGGCTTGTGTGATGGAGATTAAGAGATAAGATTTAAGAGAGGGAGTCTTAAGTAAATCATCTTGAACGCGCTGGCGATGCTCATCTACTGAATTATACCAACTTGCTTTCATTGTCTCAGGAGCATCATGCTGTATCTTTAATTTGAGTAAGTGAATCAACAAGACCATTAAGTTGCTCTCTAAGGCGCGTTTCTCTGACTTACCCAAATCTTTTAACTCCTCAATTAAGTTTTCTATATCCAGTTGTTCAAACTGTCGATTCTGTAATTGATGAATAGTTTGCTCAATCCACAACTGAATATCTTGTTCGTAAAGTGTTGTGGGATTTTCTTGAATGTCCGATTGTTTTAATAAGTTCATTTGGCTTTGATTAAGTTAACGGTAGATGAATAATTTGGTCTTCATATTTATTATTATACTTGATCATTACCAGATATTGCGATCGCATTGGATTCTTAATTATTGACCTCTCCCCTGAACCCTATCCTACAAGGAAAGGGGAGAGAATTTAGCGAAGAGAGTGCAACTACAAACTGGGTTTGTTGTTAAGGCTCCAGCCCGAACAAGTTTAACCTGTTTTCTTTAGATAGTGAGAAGCTAAATGGACATAACCCTATTGCCCAAATTGGGTAACTTATCTAGAATAAGTATATGAAGAGAGGAGGAGACGTGATGGAGTATCAGAATTTTTCGCTCATTAAAGAAGATATTCAGGCTGATGCTTGGGGACGGATTAGCCTTGGGACTCAATGTAGCAACCGTCACTATCGGATACTGATGAATACAAGCGGGGAACTCCTCCTGGTTCCCATGGTTGCGATTCTGGGGGGAGAACTATGGGCTTTTCAGAATCCTAGGGTCCGCGAGTCGCTCAAACGGGGACTCGCAGAAGCCCGCACGGGAGATTTCGCTGAAGAAACAGTCGATTTAGGCGCTATGCTTAAGTTAGCTGAATCTATTCCTGATGAAGTCGAGGAGTAAATGAGTTTCTCTAGCGACTAAAAACGCTATACTCTTAGTAAATTGTCAGCAGATTATGAATAAATCAGTTGAATTAATTTAAATATCGAGGAAGCTAGAAAGAATATGAAAGTTTTTATTAGTCATGCCTTTACTGAGGCTAAGTTAGCTAAGAGAGTTGCTGATTCTCTCAAAGAAGATGGCTTTCAAGTTTGGGATGCTGCTGAAATGTTACCCGGGGAAAACTGGGCTAATAACATAGGTAAAGCCTTACAAGAATCTGAAGCAATGATAGTCTTATTAACACCAGAATCACTGAAGCCTTTTAATGTTGTTTCTGATATTAGTTATGCAATTGGAGAAGAAAAGTATCAAGGTCGTATCATTCCTGTTATTGTCTCTTCCTCAGATAATTCAAACCTAGAACATATTCCTTGGATTCTCAAAAAATTTCCAATGATTTTCGTCCCTAATCTTGAACAAGACAATCAAGAATTGAAAGAAATTACACAGGCACTTAAAAATACGACAAGCTCCGACGGACTGACTCATGAGATACACCACTTTTAGATTTGGCTTGTCTCATCCCAAGCTATGCTTTGTCTAATTTTAACTATAGGTATGAGATGATTCCCCAAGAAGCTTTTCTTTCCCATTCTAGCAAAAATCGAGAGTTTGTCTCTCATTTGGCCAATGAATTACGCCGTCATGGAGTTCCCGTTTGGTATAGTGAAACTAATATTTTAGGCGCACAGCAATGGCATGATGAAATTGGGAAAGCTTTGAGGCGATGTGATTGGTTTATTATCGTTCTCTCTCCTGATGCGGTCGATTCTATGTGGGTAAAGCGAGAACTAATTTTTACTTTACAAGATCAGCGTTTTGAAGATAAAATTTTGCCAATTCTCTATCAACCTTGTGAATATACAAAACTTTCTTGGGTCTTACCTAGCTTCCAAATTATTAATTTTAATGATAATTTTGAAGAAGGATGCCGAGATTTGCTTCGTGTCTTTGGCTTGGGTTATATCTATATCTAGTGGTAGTTTGTAGCGTAACAAACCAATATGTGATCTGGTAATTAATCGATATGTTGATGGAGTTGTTGACGAATATTTGCAGACATAAGCTAAGTTGTTTTAATGATTTACTCAATCTGATTACACTAAACTGCCAAGCGGAGATTGGCGATGAGGGGAAGTTGGAGTTCGTTGTTTTCTTGTAGTCTTTGGGAGAAAAAAAGGATTTCTAGGTTTTCTATTTCTTCGGTTTTTGGGTTGACTCTCACGATAATATCATCTCCTAATTCTTCGGATTCTTGTTCGGTATAGGGAGCGCATTTGTTAATATAGAGAATGTCTCCAGTGGGGTCATATTTAATAATTAGGTTTGCTGCCATTCGGCTCTTCTAGGTTCTGTGTGATAAGTTTAACTTACTATATGATCGATCGATCTTTGTGTCCTTTGTGTCTTTGTGGTTCGTTCCACTCCCTCGCTAGGAGGAATGTATCTTAGAATACATTTTACCCACCAAATCCAAGAGAGCCGCCATTCGATTTGTCCTCCTGTTATAGCGCTACGCGCAAGTCAGAAATCAAAAGTACAACCTGAGAGGGTTTCGGAGATTGTAAATATCCTAACAGCCTTGGCGGTTGTCATAATTATACTAACCTCAAGCCTCAAAGGAATTACTCAACAGCTTCATCGCCGAACACTTCGAGATCCCAAGACAAACCAATATTTCCCCCGTAGGGGCGCAATGCTTGCGCCCAAACAATGATTGCGCTCAAACAATCCCTGCGCCCAAAACCCATTCTAACCCTCCATCCAGCAAACCCCGCACCTCCTCAACCCCAATCCCCAAAACAGAAGCAATACCGACAACAATCTCCTCATCTTGCGTTTGCTGATAAAGAGCAACAAGACTAGGCAAAGAAAAGGTTTGTACGCTGTAACCATCGTTAAATTCTGCAAAAATTTGTAAGGCTTGCAGGTAATAACTTTTGGCTTGGCTCAATTCCCCAACTCCTTTTAGTAAGCTACTTTTCTTTGGCAACGGCGTAACCTGCTCCAAACCCTCCAAGAGCAGAAATACCTGCTAGAACAACCTTTTCAGACAAATCTCTATCTTTAGTGACACCCGCATAAACAAATACAACAGCCACAAGAGCTAAAATTGCTCCCATGCCCCATCTCTTGGTGTTCTCGCTAATTTTGCTTTTCTCAAACTCTCTCTGATTTTCTTTTTCTGAGTTCTCAATGATTTGAGTAATGTGTTCAGACTTGAGTTGTTTTACCAGAGGAGAACTCTGCCGAGAACCCCCCTGCATTGCCATAAATGATAGACCAGTCACAATTTGCTTCTTTTCCTTGGGTGGCAATTCTTCAAGAACTTCCGGGGGCAATATATCTTCTATAGATGGAGATAACAAATCATCATCGTCATCATCATCTTGTTTCTGGTTTTGCATATTTGAGCTTTTCCCTTGCTGTTCATCTCCTACAGGAGAAGATACATTTCCTTTACCCTCTTCATTTTCAGATGTGGAGTTAATTTCCTGTTCTTCTTGTGATTGCTCAGATACCATACTTTTAATCAATTGCTCAACAAAATGTTACTTCTAATCAACCAAGAATATTGTGGGTTAGGATATCTAGTTTTTCTTACAAAAACCAACGAAGACTAGCTTTTTCAAGATAAAGCTCATATTTCTTCAAGGCTTTTGCCAATTTTGACTCCACCAGCCTCTCAGCATAAGATTCGGCAGCTTGAGTAACCAGAGATATATAAGCAGATTTACTAATTTCGCCTGTAGTATATAAGCGACTAGAATAAGACAAAAAGCCTTTCAAGAAATGCTTATCTATCTCCTCAATCTTGACAGATTCATTGTCAGACAAAGACTCTAGGTGTTGGCGAAAAACCTCTCCCTGCTTAAGCAAGTCATAATATGCGAGTCTTGACTGAGCCTCGCAGGACACTTTTTCTAACAATAATTTCCTTTTGTCTTCAGAAGACATAATGATCCCTCTCATTCTCGCTAGGTTCTTTTGTACTAAAGAACTGTTTAGTGACAGTAATTCTTATTTTAACACCTCAAGGCCATTCGTGACAACTTAAGGCTGTGACTCTTTTGTCAAGGGGCTTTGAGGATAAGGTGACTAGAGTTTAGATGCTACCAATCAGGCGATCACTACCAACTGCGTGCCAATACAAAATAGAAAATACGGGTCGCCCAGTTGGTTTTCTGCCACCATTCTCGTAGATAATTGAGTAAAGTAGTTTTTCCTGTCCCTCCCATTCCTTTGAGTAAAAGGATATTATGTTTCAGCAGCGCCTTTTCCATCTTGAGAATTTCTAAATCCCTGCCGACAAAGCCGTATTCTGGTAAAGGAAAGACATATTGATTGCCGATATGTTCCCAGTATTTTTCCTCCTCTTCTGGAGTAAATGGACGCAAATTGAGATTAATTTTACCGCGACAATAAATCACCGGTAATAACCAATCTTCTAAATCTATTATCGTATTATAATAGGCGCGGCGTTGCTTATTATTGAATAACTCTAACCGTCCCTTTCGCATCGCTTCCGTTAGGTCTTTTCCGTTCAATAATTGCTGATAAATTGGTTTCATCATCAACTTAGCTGCAGAAACCGTCACCGAATATCCCATCGCCACCAATGCTTGCATTCCCGCAGTCATCAAACGACTTCCTAAACTGGTTTCCCGATAGTCTTCTGATTCCTGGGAAATTTGCTTTGCTGACTGACAAGCATTGAGAATACAAATAGGGATATTTTTCCCGGTGAGTAAATTCGCTAATTCCGTCGCTTCTACCGGAGTCGCTTGACCTTTTTCTTCTCCTTCCAGAAACAGAAAAGCTTTTACTCCCTCATATTCTGCTAAATCCTCCAGTCCCCATCCCCTTTGATAGCGCCAAGAATCCCCGTGAACCTGTCTTTGGTACTGTTCATATTCCATTAATCCGCCATGAACATCGAAATGAATAACATGATAGTATCCTTCTCCCTTCTCATCCAGATGTCTGGTTAGTGATTCATAAGTTCCGGGACGCAATATATCAATTTTTACCGGTATTTCACTACTATTTACCAGTTCTACCAAAGGACGGGAAATCGTGCGATAGTTAACATCAGATTCCTCATTAGGACGCGCAATCACCACCAGAAGATTGATAGTAGGATAAGTGGCCATTTGCACCGGGACAACTGTAGCCCCTCGACGCTGACGGGAGATGATACAATCTATAGAAAAGGGACGCGGTAAATCAGGATCTTTCAGCGCTTCCCAATGTAAAGCTTGAAATTCTGGCGACTGACTTTCGATGATAATTTGCAGTTGACTTAACTGCTTTCGTAAGTCTCGATATTCCCCATAAGCATTTAAATTACTCTGGAAAACCTGTTTAAATAGGTTTTCGCCATAGTTTTGGACACTGTTGGCGGCTTTTTGCGCCTTATCCGTGTCTAGGGTGGGAAATACTAACCATTCCTCAAAGTACCATTCTAGGTCTTTTTCTTCTTGGTTAGTAAAGGGGTCAGTAACCGTAATTGGGTAGCTGTTACCGCTATCAAAATTGAGAGTAGCAGTAAAGCCACCATCGTTAATTCCTTCTTCGCGGATGGTGAGGACTAACATAGAGATAAGTTTAGAATTGTTCTATTACAACTCTTCAGCAGTTTAACGGTATTATACTGGAAAAAACCTATTGCTTTGAGCCTATGGATGTTCGAGCGGCAGTTGCCCTAGAAGCGGGAAAACCCCTAACTATTGAAACGGTACAATTAGCACCACCGCAAGCGGGGGAAGTGTTAGTAGAAATCAAAGCCACGGGAGTTTGTCACACCGATGCCTATACTCTCTCTGGGGCCGATCCTGAAGGCTTATTTCCCTCAATTTTAGGCCATGAAGGGGCCGGAATCGTGGTAGAAGTGGGAAAAGGTGTCACTAGCTTAAAAGTGGGTGATCCTGTGATTCCCCTATACATTCCCGAATGTCGTCAGTGCGAATACTGTCTCAGCTTTAAAACCAATCTCTGTCAAGCAATTCGTCTTACCCAAGGTCGGGGAGTAATGCCGGATGGAACCAGTCGTTTTTCCCTCGATGGTCAGCCTCTTTATCACTACATGGGAACCTCGACTTTTGCTAACTATACCGTACTGCCGGAGATTTCCCTAGCCAAGATTCGCCCCGATGCTCCCTTTGAAAAAGTCTGTTATATCGGCTGCGGAGTCACTACAGGTATCGGTGCGGTGATTAATACCGCTAAAGTGGAACCGGGGGCAAAAGTGGTGGTTTTTGGTCTGGGAGGTATCGGTTTAAATGTTATTCAAGGGGCCCGTTTGGTGGGGGCCGATATGATTGTCGGGGTCGATATCAATCCCCAGAAACAAGCTTTAGCGACCAAATTCGGGATGACTCATTTTGTTAATCCCCAAGAAATTGAGGGGGATTTAGTGACCTATCTGGTGGATTTAACTAAGGGTGGGGCCGATTATAGTTTTGAGTGTATCGGCAATGTCCAGATTATGCGTCAAGCTTTGGAATGTTGCCATAAGGGTTGGGGTGTTGCCACTATTATCGGTGTAGCTGGGGCCGGCCAAGAAATTAGTACCCGTCCTTTTCAATTAGTCACCGGACGGGTCTGGAAAGGTACGGCTTTTGGTGGAGCGAGAGGTCGTACAGATGTACCAAAAATAGTCGATTGGTACATGGAGGGCAAGATTAACATTGATGATTTAATCACCCACGTTCTACCTCTGGCAAGGATTAACGAGGCCTTTGACCTGATGCGCCAAGGGGATTCTATCCGCAGTGTGATTACCTTTTGAGCATAGTTAAGAAATACTTGACAAACTCTTAACTGTATGTGTGCGCCAGTTTTCTGGCTCTCTTTAACTTACTATAGAAGCGATCAATCTTTGTGTCCTCTGTGTCTGGAGTGGTTCCTTCCACTCCCAGTATTTACACTTATTTTGTTAAGATATATTGTGGATACCCTGAACTTTAGTCAAGAGAGGAGCTAAATCACCTAGTATTGCGTCTTTTTCAGTGAACAGTAAACAGTGAAAAGACATCAGGAAAGTGCTATTTAAAACTACTCACTTAGAACTCAAATCTGATACGGGACTTGCGCTTTGATAATGTACCTTTTGGGCGAACGCAGTTCGCCCCTACATTGTGGACAAAATCCGTTACTGTAGGGGCGCAAAGCTTGCGCCCTCCGATCGATCAGGTTTGCTGATCACCCTAAGTAGGGCGAGAGCCTTCGAGATGTTAGGGACTTGCGCTTTGATAATGTGCCATCTGGCTGGTCTAATTCTTCTACAGAGCGATTTTCTGGCTGGGATATTATTCCCACGCAAGTCCCTAACTGATGACTAATAACTTTTAAATTTTTAACTTTAAGCAAATGCGTAATAGCGGACTCCTCTCAAAAACCAAAGTCAAACTGAAACGGAAAAAAACGCTCACCTCGCCGACGCGGCCAGCGCCGAATAAATTACAGAATAAAATCAAAGATAAGGAGCGTCTAGTCGGTCGTCAGCGTCAGTCATGGCTAATTATGGGATTAATTAGCCTTGTCCTGCTAGGAGGAGTCGGCTCGCGCTTGGCCTATTTACAACTGCAGCAAGGACAAATTAACCGAGAAAGGGCAGAAAATAACCGGATTCGCATTCTTCCTAAACCTCCGGTCCGGGGCAACTTATTCGATCGCAATGGCAAAGTTTTGGCCACGGCCCGCTTAACCCATGCGGCCTATATTTGGCCCAAATCCCAGCGTAATCCCGCCCAAAAACTCAATCTTGACCGTTTAGCCAGTATTTTAGGCATTCCCAGAAGCGACCTAGAAAAACGCATTAACGAAGCGGACGAAAACCCCTCCACCCTGATCCGGATTGCTAGGGGTTTAACTCCGTCCCAAATTATCGCCCTAGAGGAATACAAAGACGAATTAACCGGCATTGAAGTGGACGTGGAATCAGTGCGCTACTATCCCAATGGTAAAATCGGGGCGCATATTCTCGGTTATACTGGGGAACTAACCCCAGAGGAATATCAAGCCAAAAGACCCCAGGGCTACCGATTGGGAGATGTCGTCGGTAAAATGGGTGTAGAAGCCGCCTACGAGTCAAAATTGCGGGGAGAATGGGGGGGAATGCAGTTAGAGGTCAACGGATCGGGACAAGTAATCCAAATTCTCGGCCAAAAAATTGCTAAACCGGGGCAAGATGTCACCCTGACACTAGATTTAAAACTCCAAAAAGCCGCCGAGGCCGCTTTAGGAAAACGCAAAGGTGCGATCGTGGCGATCGATCCCCGGGATGGTTCTGTGCGGGCCATGGTCAGTTATCCTAGTTTTGATCCTAATGTTTTCTCGGCCCCAATTACCACCGCCACTTGGAAAAAACTACAAGCGGAGGGCAACCCGTTTGTTAACCGCGCTCTCCAAGGATTCCCCCCCGCTTCTACCTTTAAAGTCGTCACTGCCACTGCTGGCATGGAATCGGGTAAATTTCCCCCCAATACGGTCTTAAATACCTTTGCTGCCCTCTATGTGGGGGGGACAGCTTTCGGGGAATGGAATCGCGCTGGTTTTGGTCCGATGGGTTTTGTCCGGGCCATGGCCATGAGTAGTAACACTTTTCACGGTCAAATAGGTCGCGGGGTGGGGGGACCGACTTTAATTGCCATAGCCCGGCGCTACGGTTTCGGTCAGAAAACCGGGATAGAATTAGCGGAAGAAACTCCGGGGTTAATTGCCGATCGCGATTGGAAACTGCGTAATTTTAAAAACTGGGATTGGTCCGTAGGCGATACGATTAATATGTCGATCGGTCAAGGATTTACCCTCGCGACTCCCCTACAGGTAGCTGTGATGTTTGCCGTCCCCGCTAACGGGGGTTTTTTGGTGAAACCCCACCTTTTACAGGATGCCCGCAATGTTAAGGAATGGCGCAAGTCTTTGAACATGAAACCTAGCACCCTAGACACCCTGAGAAAGTCCCTGAGAGCCGTGGTAGCGGAAGGAACGGGGCGGTCCCTATCGGACCCCGCTTTACCGCCTGTAGCGGGCAAAAGCGGCACGGCAGAAGCACCTCCGGGCAAGTCCCACGCTTGGTTTGGAGCTTTCGCCCCCTTCGACAAGCCCGAAATTGTTGTGGTCGCCTTTGCGGAACATTCCGGCGGTGGTGGTGGTAAAGTGGCCGCACCTATGGTACGTCAGGTAATGGAGGCTTATTTTAATGTGAAGCCGAAAGAAGAAAAACCCCGGCCGAAGCCTTAGAGACCTGTGGCGGTAAGTGGCACACAGCGTACGGTAATTCCCGTGGCCGTGGCCATTTTTTGCGCCCAAATTGCCAATATTTCAGCGTTTACGGGTTTGAGAATTTGCATTCCGTCGGCAGCGGTGAGGGGATTATTACCGCGGGTTTCTAATTGTCTTTGTCTGGCCCGGGGACGGGTCGGGGTGTTAAGCTGAATTTCATCCGGTTGTAGCTGTTGCATCAAATCGATATACTGGTCTTGCTCTTGGGGCGACCAAGAGGACAGCACCATGGTTTGAATTGCTAGTTTTCCCGACCATTCTTGGCGAAATTGTCTTAATCCCGACCAACAACTCTGCCAATCCAGGCCGGGGACTGGACGGTTAACCCGTCGCCATTGGGACTCGGAAACAGCATCGATTTTAGCGGCGACGATATCAGCTTTGCTCAAGTCTTGACGCACTCGGGCATCTCCCAAGAGGGTACTATTGGTTAAGACTGCCACCGGCCGCCTGGTCATTTCCTTGACGGTGGCCAGTATTTCCCCTAAATTGAGGGCGAGGGTGGGTTCCCCGCTACCACTGAGAGTGACTATATCCACGTCCCAAGGGGCAAAAGTGCTTAAATCCCTGCTAATTTGTTCGCTAGTGATAAAAATTCTTCGATGCTCGGTTTTTTGCTCAATTTCTCCTAACTGACAGTAGGCACAGTTAAAGGAACAGGTGGAAACTAAACCAATCGGATCGATACCCAAGGAACTGCCGAAACGCCAAGAGGCAACCGGACCATATACGGAGCAGAAATAATCCTGGGGAGCAGTCATCGAACCTACCCAAAAAATACGGAGAGGGAGGGATTCGAACCCTCGGTACGGTCTTACGATTCGTACAACAGATTAGCAATCTGCCGCATTCGACCACTCTGCCACCTCTCCAAGATGACATTATTTTAGTCTAACATGAAAGGCCGATTTTTGGCAAGTAATTTTTGGGCAGTTAATCCCCTAAACGACCATCCTCCATATTGACAATGCGATCGGCGATGTCGAGAATCCGGTTATCGTGGGTGACAAGTAAAATCGTGCAACCTTGTTCTTTGGCCAATTTCTGCATGATTTCCACCACATCGCGCCCGGATTGTTTATCTAAGGCCGCGGTCGGTTCATCAGCGAGGACTAATTTGGGATGACTGACGAGGGCGCGAGCGATCGCAACCCGTTGTTTTTGTCCCCCTGATAGATCATGGGGATAGTAATCAACGCGGTTGCCTAAACCGACTGACTCCAGAATTGCCGCCGCTTTTTGATCGAGATCTTGTTCTAAAAACTCCTCGTGCAGTTCCAAAGACATCCTAACGTTTTGTTTCGCTGTGAGGAATTTTAGTAAATTATGTGCTTGAAAAATATAGCCAATTTGTCGGCGAATTTTCAGCATTTTGCCCTTACCAATTCCTAACATTTCTTGGCCGAGAATTTTTAAACTGCCCGCTTGTGTCGATCGCAAACCTCCCATTAAACTTAATAAAGTAGTTTTCCCCGATCCCGAAGGACCGGTCATAATTACTACTTCCCCCGCTTTAATTTCCAGATCGATATCGTATAAAACCTGTTTTCTTAATTCCCCCGTGCCAAAATAGTGATTTAAGCCTTTAATGGCAATTACGGGTTCATTAGGGCTAAAATAGACTAATTCTCGCTCTTTTTGAAAAATCCGCATTATTTCACCCTTGATAGTTTAAAAAATATCGGCTGGATCTGCTGTCCTTAATTTGCCCATGGCGACAATTCCAGAGGCAATACACATAATAATTGTCAGGATTAAAACTTCGATCGCCCTAGCGGTAGTCATCACTATGGGTAAAAGTGTAGCGGAGGAAGCGAGATTATAAACACCGAGAGAGACGATAAACCCGGGTATATACCCCAAAACCGCTAGTAATAAGGCTTCTTGCATCAAAACCCCGACTAAATACCAATCACCGTAACCCATAGCTTTTAGGGTAGCGTATTCGGGTAAGTGATCGGTGACATCGGAATAGAGAATTTGATAGACAATGACGATACCGACGATAAAACCCACTACTGTACCTAAACCAAAGATAAAACCAATGGCTGTACTATTAGCCCAATAGGTTTTTTCCCTTTCAGCAAATTCTTCTAAAGTAAGGACTATTACTTCATTTTTAGGGAAAAGTGCCTGTAAATTGCCCTTAACTGCTTCGATATTTGCCCCTGGTTGCAGTTTCACCAGTCCTATATCGATTTCGTGGGGTTGACGTTCGGGAAAGAGCCTTAAAAAGGTAGAATCACTGCTAATGACGTTACTATCGGCAGCAAAGGAGGCACCAAGGGTAAAAATTCCCGCTACCTGTACCTCTTTTTTATTTAACTGAACTGTCAAATCGGGGTTTTTCTGGAGTAAATCGGCAATTGGACCGAATTCTGGTCTTCCTGCCTGATCGTACAAGACGCGATTTAACATCTTCAGATCACTGGATTTTTGATTAACTTCCGGGAGGGTAAAAACCCGTTGACTGGGATCAAAACCAAAGACTAAAGTAGTTCTTTCTAGGGCAGTTTCGGGATTGCGCCACTGGGCCGAAGCAATATAAACTGAGGCTAAAGATTGAATGCCCTCGACTCTTTGAGCTTGGTACAAGCGATCGCGTGAAAAACTTTTCACGGCAAAGAGGGTATCGAATTGGGGATTAATCAGGACTAAATCCGCATTGAGGACATAATGGGGTTTAACGGAAGCATCAAATAAGGCATCCCGAAACCCCAACTGTGTGAAAATTAGGAAGTCAGCAAAAGCAATCCCGGCAATAGCCACAATCAAACGGGTTTTCTCTCGCGTCACCTGTAACCAAGATAGGGGCGTTTTTTTGAATAGATGGGTTAGTTTCATTGGGTGTTGGGGTTTTGGGGTTTTGGGGTTTTGGGGTGTTGGGGTGTTGGGGTGTTGGGGTGTTGGGGTTTTAGTTGAAATTCCCCACTTCCCCACTTCCCCACTTCCCCACTTCCCGTAAAACCTACTCATTGATAGTTACAGTTACTTGGGAATTGGTTAAACCTGCCACTTTTTGACTGTTTTTGCGATCTAAGGCAATGCGGACAGAGATAACTTTGCGATCAAAGTTTTCTCCCGGTTGATTGCTGAAGATATTTTGTTGGTCAACTTTTAAAGCAATTAAGCGCACTTTTCCGCTAACTTCGCCCTTAAACGCCGATCCAGTAATCGTGGCAGTTTGTCCCTTGCGAATTTTCCCGATATCGCTTTGATAGATTTCGGCAATTACCTCCATGCGATCGGTTTCAGCGAGGTCAACAATTCCTTGATCGCTGATTTGTTCCCCGATACGGGTATTGACTTTAATCACTTTGCCGGTAATTGGCGATCGAATATAAGCCTGATTTAACTCGGTTTGGGCTTTTTTAACGGCAACTAGGGCAGCATTTACCTCCGCTTCGGCTGCCTGCACATCGACTCCCCGCACTTCTGAGACTTGATTTAAAGTGGATCTGGCCTCTTTGATCTGCTGTTGACCGGTGGATTCAATCCGGGCTAGGGTAGTCTTGGCTTCTTGTATCTGTTGTTTACCGGTGCTTTCAATTCTCTCTAGGGTAACTTTTGCTTCTGTTAATTGTTGATTACTGGTTTCTAAATTCAGTCTTTTACTATCAAAACTAGAGGCGGAAATTGCCCCTTCTTGATAGAGTTTTTCGTAGCGATCGAATTCAGCTTTGGCATTGCGATATTCTGCTTCTAATTTAGCAATTGTCGCTTTTTGGGCAGCCCTATCCCCTTCTAATTGCGCTGTTAATCTTTGGATAGTTGTCCGTTGGGTTGCTTGATCCCCTACCCATTGTGCCTGGATTTTCCGCACGTTAGCGGCATTAGCATCGATTTCTCCGACTTTTGCCCCAGCTTTCACCTGTTCTAGTTTGGCTGCGGCTACTTTCACCTGTTCTTGTGCCTGTCGCAGGTTATCCTCTAATCTTTCCTGACTTTCGAGAATGGCGATTATTTGTCCCTTTTTGACGCTATCGCCTTCATCCACTAATAATTGCATGACTCGATCGGAATCAAGCAACATCGGGGCAGATATGCTGATAATTTCTGTCCTCGGTTCAA
This sequence comes from Microcystis sp. M_OC_Ca_00000000_C217Col, assembly GCF_007095585.1. Taxonomy (NCBI): domain Bacteria; kingdom Bacillati; phylum Cyanobacteriota; class Cyanophyceae; order Chroococcales; family Microcystaceae; genus Microcystis; species Microcystis sp. M_OC_Ca_00000000_C217Col. Next base: position 1,435 of record NZ_SFBV01000122.1, on the reverse strand, counting down.
TTCTGCCTAAAGCGGTGATTTTTTGCGGTGCGGGTGACGGAATTACAGGGGTTTTGGTTTCGGGTTTGCTGGCGAATTGGGAAAGACTATAAAAGGTGGTTATTCCTAATAATCCTGTGCCTAATAATATTAACCCGATCATTAACTTTTGATTTGGTTTCACAAAAGTTTTACCTTTCATATTTTTTAGTTAATAAGTGATTTTTGGGGATTAACAGTTTTTCTGCAAATAAGTAGTAAGAATTTTACCTAATAATTCCATTTGTTCATCGATCACAATCTGTTCATTGCACCACAGGCGCTCTAATATCAGTCCATTAATAACGCTGACAACTAACCAAGCTACACTCGGATCGCTAATACCTAAAATCTCGATTACTGCCTTATGATAGCGGCGATCAACGCGCTCAAAAAGTTGACTACGACTCAGTTCTTCTCGTCCTTGGTATTGAGAATAATCAATCCATAAGAATAATTGTTTGATACAGGAATCCTCGCGATTAGTCATAAATTTTCCGAGAATTTTTAGCTTTTCTATCAGGGTTTTTCCTCGATCGATCTCGACTTTAGCTAATAAAACATCCTCTCGGCACATCTCCTCGACTAATTGCTCGAAAAGTGCCGCTTTACTGGGAAAGTAGTGGTACAGCGTTCCCGTGGACACTCCCAATCCTTGCGCTAATTCTCTCGTCGTCATGTCAGCGTAGCCTTTCTCGGCAAAGAGTTCGGCACTTTTTAAGAGGAGTTCTTTTCGGTATTGTTCTACATCCACTATCTTAGGCATAAGTTTAATATCGAACGTTCGTTATATTTTAGCTTAACATTACTATGAATGGGGAAATCGGCTGTCCCTTTGCCTGTATGCTAGAAAGAGGAGCTAATTCGTTATTGAGCGAGCTTTTTCGCAAGGATTGACAGTATGGGTAATATTCACGAGCAGTTATTAGAGGAATTAGCCGAAGTGGAGTGGAGTGACTTGATCCCCCATGCTCAAAGGGATGCGCTGATCGTGGTTTCGGATTCCCTCAATTTAATCGAAGTGGCAGAAGCGATCGCTGGTGATCGGGTTGCTCAAGTGCAGAATTGGATCGGGGAAAAACTACTAGAAAAACCGACACAAGAGCAATTAAGCGATTGGAATTCCCATCCCGATAACCTTTTTAATACACTAATCGTGCAACCTTTTGTGTTAATTCAGGCCATAGCTTAGATAAAACCAAACCCCCCAATCTTGTCGGATTGAGGGGTAGGAAAGAATAATCCTGGCATCGAGCTATTGTCCCGGTCGGCAACCCGACAAGTATCTTGGCCACGGCGAAGTTTCACAACCGAGTTCGGGATGGAATCGGAGTGGTGCCATCACGTTAAAGACACCAGGAAGGGTAGAACCCTCAAGACTGCAAAAGCTAGGGAAAAAGTGTTGAAAGAAGAATCA
>NZ_SFBV01000121.1:0-4307 GCF_007095585.1 Microcystis sp. M_OC_Ca_00000000_C217Col | reverse complement strand
TGTACAGGATTAATTCTACTACAAAATTGGAAGGAGGGGGCAACCATCGATCCCTACCTCCCACACTCCGAGAATGATTATTATTCTTGAGGATGAATAGTTTATTTTTTGGAAGTCCCATGAGTCTTACGCTGGTTACTACTTAGATTTCGACCTATCTAAGAGATTCATAAGGATTACTTCGTTCCCAACAACCGTATTCCTAACTTTAGTGTCTTCCTCTATACCGAAGCTGTGTAGATGATTCTGGTTGAACTCTATCTTTTCCCAGTACGTTAGCTTGTTAACATTTTGTTGCCAGCCAATAATCTGTGTAGGCTAGGTTTCAGTGACGATACTTCTGACGGAAGTTCTTATTCATACACATAGTTAGATGCTAGACAGGTTTTGATGTCAGATTCATCTTTACTGCCATTTAACCCCGCTTTTCCCCTTTTGATGACCGTTCTCCACAGGAAGGGGTTATGCTGTCACTCCATCATCTGGAGGGAAGGACTTTCACCTTCACGGTTATTGAGTTATCAAGGTTCTCAACCTTGTCCTACCCACGTCTGTTAGACTTTTGGTAGGAACGAGTCGCACGATAGATTCTGTACTTGAACGCTTTTAGCATTTTGCTTACCAAACTACATTTACTATGGTAAGCTATGTGAGCAACAATGTCAAGCCGTCCTTCGCTACGCTAAAGGACGGGGTTTTAGACCCAAATTTTCGATAAAATCCCAAAAAAAGCCCCCAATCCCTTGGAGGCTTTTTCAAAGAAAAATAACTGTCATTAACCTTCTGCTAATTTCAGATCCCGCAGGGTGCTAATATCCACTTGAATCGATGGCCCCATGGAGGAAGAAACATAAACTGTACGCCAGTAACGACCTTTGGCTCCGGAAGGACGGTTTCTGTCCACCGTTTCCTGTAAAGCTTTCAAATTGATTAACAAATCCTCGGCGCTAAAAGAAGCTTTGCCAAATTGAACGTGAACGATCCCGGTGCGATCGGCCCGGAATTCCAATTTACCCGCTTTAAACTCAGAGATTGCTCCCGTTAAATCCGTGGTTACGGTTCCCCCTTTCGGTGAAGGCATTAAACCCCGTGGACCGAGTTGACGACCTAATTTAGCCACTTTCGGCATCATATCGGGGGTGGCGATTAACACCTCGAAATCCATCATCCCCTTGGCGATTTCTTCGATTAATTCTTCTGAACCAACGATATCGGCCCCGGCGTTGTTCGCTTCCTGCACCTGTTCCCCGCGAGTAATCACCGCTACTCGCACCGTGCGTCCGGTTCCTTTGGGTAAACTTACCGTTGTCCGCAGTTGTTGGTCGGTATATTTAGGATCGATACCTAAACGAATATGAGCTTCGGCGGTTTCGTCGAATTTCGCCGTCGCTAATTCCTTTAATAATGTCAGTGCCTCTAATGGCTCGTAGGCTTTATTTTCTACCTTAGCCTGGGCATCTCGCAAACGTCGTGAAACTTTTTTTACCATCTGATTTGTTGCTCCTTGGGTAATAACGAAGCTTAACTTCTCCCCGAAATAAGATTTAGTCTGAGATCTTGACACCCATATTTCTGGCCGTTCCCGCCACAATATTCATGGCCGCTTCGATGTCGTTAGCGTTAAGATCGGGCAGTTTAGTTTGGGCGATTTCCCGTAATTGGTCGCGGGTAATGGTGGCGACAAATTTCTTGTTAGGTTCGTTGGAACCTCTTTCCACACCGGCCGCTTTGCGGATGAGAACGGAAGCGGGGGGAGTTTTGAGGACAAAGGTAAAACTACGATCCTCAAAAACGGAGATTTCCACAGGGATGATCATCCCAGCCTGATCGGCGGTTTTAGCGTTGTAATCTTTACAAAACGCCATAATATTCACCCCGTGTTGACCCAAAGCAGGACCGACCGGAGGAGCAGGGTTAGCCTTACCAGCAGGTAAAGCTAGTTTAATAATTGCGACGACTTTTTTAGCCATGATTTAGTTTTGTTTTTCGACTTGATTAAATTCCAATTCGACCGGGGTATCCCGACCAAAAATGGAGAGCAGGGCCTTGAGTTTGCCGCGCTCGGGACTAACTTCGATCACTTCCCCTTCAAAGTCCTTAAATGGACCGGATAGAACCAAGATTTGATCGCCAACTTCCATATTGATTTTGACGACGGGTTCTTGAATCTGAGCTTGTTTGAAGATGCGATCGACTTCTGACATACTCAAGGGTAGCGGGGTGACGTGACCGCGGCCGCGTCCATAGTGGCGTTTTTGTTCGGCCCCGACAAAGTTGATCACGTGGGGGGTGTTTTTCACCACCTGCCAAGCGTCATCATCCATGATCATTCTGATCAGGACATAACCGGGGAAGACTTTTTCCTCACCGTGTTGCCGTGAACCATCCTTGCGGACTTTGACGGTGGCCGCTTGGGGAATCTGGACTTGTAGAATGCGATCAGCCACATCGAGGGTGTGGATGCGCTGTTCCAAATTGGCTTTGACCCGTTTCTCACAACCGGAAGCCACCTGCACGGCATACCAACGGGGTTTTTTCGGTAGGCCGCTGAGATTGACTTCTTCGGGAAACTGCTCTTCTTCTAGATTCATGGGAACACCTTCCCCGCACCCCAGGCAAAAAATTTATCAATCAGATAGATGAGAGTGGCTACCAAAGTGACCATTAACATCACGGCCGCCGATTCACTCAAAAGTTGCTGACGGGAAGGCCAGACGACTTTGGCGAGTTCTTCTTTGGTTTCATTGACGAATTCCTTGACCTGAAAGGAGCTTCCCTCTTTCTTGTCGCTCGTGTCTTTTTCTAGGGTTTCTTTTTTGGCCACGATCGCTACTCCTTAAAATGATACTCAAGCTATCCTTAACTTATCATTTTCACCGGACAACCCACACTAACCCCCAGACATTTAGATTATGTCCTTTGCAGTTATCGGCTTGGTGATTACCAAACGCGCCCTGGAGGACTTGAACCCCCGACATCAGGTTTTGGAGACCTGCGTTCTACCAACTGAACTAAGAGCGCCCATTCGCTAAACGATTTGGCTTTTTTAAGGCCTTTATTTATTATAGCGTAGTTGTTGGCGATTGTGCAACTTTCTTGGTTAGGCTGTCGCCGGAAATTTTTTAGAGAGGGCGATCGAAACGTTCTTGTACCCTGGTGGCTTTGCCAACCCGATCGCGCAGATAGTAGAGTTTCGCCCGGCGTACTTTACCACGACGGATGATCTTGATACTGGCAACCCGCGGCGAGTGGAGCAGGAAGACTCTTTCTACCCCCACACCCTGGAAGACTTTGCGTACTGTAATCGTTTCGTTGATACCGCCATGGCGTTTGGCGATGACAATACCCTCGTAGGGCTGAATCCGCTCTTTATCTCCTTCGACGATTCGCACCCCTACCCGGATCGTGTCACCGACATGGATAATGGGCAGATCGCTCTTGAGATACTCGGCTTCGATTGATTTGATAATCTCTTCCGTTTTCATCGGCTTCCGTAAAACTGACAATTCTCTATCATACCATATTTTTTGAGTAAAAAGCAATAGCTATTAGCTTTCCTAACACTGAGCGTTGCTGACTTGCCGATGCTGTCACCAGATGTCAGGCTGATTGTCCCGGATTACGGTCATTATCAACTGCGAAGGCTCTTGCCATTAACTGCCACTCTAGAGACGGTAATAAGTACATCTCTAGAGAATTTCTCTAATCCCTAATTAACTTCTCGAACCGCGATAAATGCGATCGGCTTGGGAGGGTTCTAAATAAGTATAGCCCGGTTTTTGGGTCGAGGAGCCATTCTTTTTGGCCACAGTATTAACCGCAGGAGTCGCTTTTTTTGCTTCGGCATGAGTCCTGATATAATCCTCAGAAATCTTGAAGGGATGACTATTGGGAAGGTGACGACTGGGGGGTAAATTGTCTTCTGGTTCGGGATGGGTAATTTTACTATGGGGAGCAACAAAATCGTGTAGGATGGGATCGTAGGCTAAAATTTCGCCGGTTTCAATCCGAAAAATCCAACCGTGTAGAGATAATTTACCCTGATGTAATCGGGAACGAATAATTGGATAGCTTTGCAAATTACTTAACTGATTGAGAACATTTTCTGCTACTGTCACCTCGATCAGTTCTTCTCCTTCTAGTTCCTTGTAATTATCCTTAACTAAACGTCGAGTAGCTTCTGCTTGTTTTAACCAATTGTAAACTAAAGGCATTTCATCGGCCAGACTCTGCAATTTTAATAAACCTTTCATCGCTCCACAATGGGAGTGACCGCAGATAATCACTTGCTCGATGCCGAGAGCGTT
>NZ_SFBV01000120.1:0-15610 GCF_007095585.1 Microcystis sp. M_OC_Ca_00000000_C217Col | reverse complement strand
TAATTGACCACTGTTACATTTGGTAAATCGAGGAGTTGATCAAAATTTATCCACATAACCCACCTCCTGTTCTGTGTTACTATTATACCATGCTCACACAGAACCTAGAAGAGCCGATTGGTTAATTGCATAGGTTTGATCCCCCCAACCCCCCTTGATAAGGGGGGCTTTTTACTGGTTTAAGATGTATAAGTCTGTGATATATTACAGGTTACAAGTCGCTGCGCCAGAAAAGAGCATAACCAGCCCTTGCGTACTTACTAGGGAACCACTTTAAAAAAGGCAAATGTGCGTGTTTACTACTGTTTAATAAAAAAGTTAGCTCATCATAGCTCAACCAGTGTCCGCTCCTGCGCCACCTGCGCCAACCCACCTCGTCAGCGAATTTTTTATACACATCATAATCGTATTCCCCTGGGACACCACCGCAATCCAGCCAGACTTTTTTCTGCACAGAAAAGCCAAATTTGCCGCCGCTATTATCTACCCAGAGCTTATCAATGGTGCGTAACTCTTCACAGGGAAAGTTGTTAATGCTTTCTTCATCTAGCCAGCCTTCATCTTCCCTTTTAGCAATTAACAACATTAACCGCGCCGTTTCCTCATCGGCTTCGCGCCATTGCCCATTTTTCAGATAGGTTTCTAGTTGGGTAAAGAGAGAAGTCTGTCGTTTTTGTTCTAAAAATTCCAAACCTCGACGTTTTTTAACAGGTAATTCTCGATAACATCGCTCCGCTAATCCCTGAGCTTTAGGATTAGATTGATTATAAAAATAGACAATAAAATCAGTCGGATTAGTCAATAAAGTGGCATACATAATGCAAGCCTCGTACCAGAGATTTTGCTCCCAATTTTCCTTGAGTAAATTTTCTTGTTTTAACCGTTTAACTTCCAAAGCGATTAAATAAGACTGAAAAAGATTATGGGCAAACTCATAGTATTCATCTTTTTTCAAAATTAACTCACTCACATGAATTAACCGCTCTACAAAATCCTTAGCCGAAGTGCTTTCAGGATAACCCAATTCCTGAATAAAATTTTGTGTAGAACTCAGTAATTCCGAATATTCAATCGTGGTTGTATTTCCCATTTTCAGGGCTAATTGTTGTAATACCCGTTGACGATGATTTTCCTCATTATTATCTAAAATCATATCAATGCCCCTAGCTTGAGGGCGAGTGATCAATTGCAGATCAAAAATTCGGCGAAATAAATCCACTCGTTGCTGAGGTAATTTTTGTCCCGATCCAAAGTTTGCCCGATGTAACTGTACTATCATATTCAGATTTAAGGGATTTCTCGCCAAGGCTAATAGAGTAGAACTTTCCCCGGAATCATCGAGAGCAAATAACTGATTAATTAAATCCTTTGCTTTATTGTCGGCAGCTTCTTGTTTAGCTTTTAAACTTCTGCTAACTCTGGTTTCCTGCTCTTGCCAGAAATACCATTTATAGACAAAATCCTGAATATTTTTATCGGTAAATTCATTAATAAACACCTTTTGCCGAGGTTTATGCTCAGAGCTAAACGCTTGATAGTGTGATAATTTTTGCTTATGTAAGGTTAAATGCTTACTGGGCAAGACTTTTAGGACTATTTTGAAAGAAGAAACTATCAGTATAGACCTCGTTTACACACAGAAACCAGAAGAGCCGATAGCCTTTCGGACGAGAGGTTAAAATAAAATAGTTTTGGCGAAAATCTTGCCACTGTTTGCCAATCCATTGACTGACTTTTTCGGCATATTCGGGTTTAACTTCATCAAAACCATCAAACATCACTAACATTCGCTGACGGGTTAAATGACTTTTAGCCCAGTTCTGAGGTAAATCTAATTCTTGAGAAATATCTTGTTTAAGATGTCGCTCAATTAAGGTTGGTAAATCCAATCCTTCTGTGGTGGTAATCACTTCCTGCCATCTCCGTAAACGTAAAAAGACAGGAATTAAAACAGGTGCATTTTGTTTCGGTTGTTTTAGAGCGTAGTTATAGGCTAAATGACGCAATAAAGTTGTTTTTCCTCGTCCACCAGGAGCCAGAATTAACAACCGTAAATTTGTCCTCTTTTTAGCCCGTCGCAATAAATCCCAAATATCATCCCCCGTACCTTTAGATTCTTCTTCTGAGCGCAGTTCTAATTGACTCAGATCCAAATTAATAAAAATTTCTTCTAGTTCTGGGGTAGAAAAACCAAAGATTGCATCTTCAATCCCTTCAATATCATCATAACGACAATCTGAATCCCGTAATTTAATTAAATATTTACCGTCAGGATTAGCTAATTGCCAACGTATTTTTTCCAGTCTTTTGTCTAGCCAAACAAAAAAGCTTAAAGCTGTACCTCTACCATGATTTGTACCGTGGGTTCTTGCCACTTCTAAAAACGCTTTACTCCAGGCTGATCCGTAGGTAAAAAAGCCCGTGACGATAAAGGTGACTCCCCCGACAATAATCGCGTTAACCGTGTCATGTTGACTAAGCCAAGTTAAGCCGCCTGTAATGCTACCCCCGATAATTGGAAGGGAAGGAGCGGAGGTTCGGAGTTGATGGGCAACAAAAGCAGTGATTTTTCCCGTCCAAACTTGAGCCTGTTTACTTTCCTGTTCAAAATCTGATTCTTTTTTCTCTTCAGATTCTGATTCTTCCGGCTTTGCGGTTTTATCGTCCATAAACCCCCTTTGATCAACCTCCTCTAATTATATTAGACCCCTTTGGAGTGGTGTTATTGGCTTATAAGTAGGTAGGCGTTAAAAATTATCAGACACCCATCTTATCAAGGGGGGACTAAGGGGGGATCGGCACCCCCCTTATCAAGGGGGGATTAAGGGGGGATCGAACCGGAAATGTTGCTTTTTTATCCCGATGGACAAGCTTTCACTAGCTATAATGAGGAAAAACAACGAGCGGAACGATTAGCCAATAAACTGCGGGAATTAGGCATTAATCCTGACGAAATCTAAGTTTATCTCTTAATCGCAGTTTAAAGTTAATATTTGTTAAGAGACAACTAAAAAATAGCCATTGGGCTATAGGTATTTTCAGTATGATGAAGTTAGTTGGCTTAGTACAAAAAAAGGTGGGACTTGCCCACCTTTATCACTAAACTATTGTCCTTGCTCCACTGCTGCCACCATCAATAAAGTTTTGAGGACAGAATCAGGATTAAGACTGATGGAATCGATGCCTAATTCCACTAAAAATTGAGCAAATTCGGGGTAATCACTGGGGGCTTGACCACAGATACCGATTTTGCGATTATGGGCTTTAGCGGTTTCAATAGCCATTTTCACCATGCGTTTAACTCCCTCATTCCGTTCATCAAAAAGATGGGCAACTAGGGCAGAATCCCGATCTAATCCTAAGGTTAATTGGGTCAAATCATTGGAACCGATCGAAAATCCGTCAAACACCTGAGCAAATTGGTCGGCAAGAATTACATTACTTGGTAACTCACACATCACATAAACTTGCAAACCATTAACCCCGCGTTCGAGACCATTTTTCGCCATTTCTTCGAGGACTCTCATTCCTTCTTCGGGGGTACGACAGAAAGGAATCATCGGAATCACATTAGTTAATCCCATTTCTTCCCGGACCATTTTCAGCGCCCGACATTCCAAAGCGAAAGCCTCGCGATAATTAGGATCAGTATAACGGGAAGCGCCGCGCCAACCGATCATCGGGTTTTCTTCCTTGGGTTCAAAGGGTTTGCCACCCAATAAATTAGCGTATTCATTGGATTTAAAATCGGACATCCGCACAATTACATCTTTGGGGTAGAATGCGGCTGCAATCATGGCAATTCCCCGGGCCAATTTATCGACGAAAAATTGGGGTTTATCCTCGTAGTGTTTGGTTAATTCGGCGATTTGGTCTTTTACGTCTCCTTCTTCCAGTTCGTGGAATTTCAGCAAAGCGCTGGGGTGGGCCTGAATATGGTTAGCGATAATAAACTCTAGACGCGCCAAACCGACCCCTTGGGCAGGAATATCGGCAAAAGCGAAGGCTTTTTCGGGATTACCGATATTCATGAGGATTTTTGTCCGAGTTTGGGGCAAATTATCCAAGTGAGTTTCGCAAATTTCAAAGGGTAGCAATCCGAGGTAAACTTTCCCTTCATCCCCTTCCGCACAGCAAACGGTGACTTCCTGACCGGTTTTAATCGTTTCCGTGGCATTATTGCAACCCACGATCGCCGGAATGCCCATTTCTCGTGCGATAATAGCGGCATGGCAAGTACGACCACCTTGATTAGTCACGATCGCGCTTGCTTGTTTCATAATCGGTTCCCAGTCGGGATCCGTGCGATTGGTGACGAGAACTTCTCCCGGTTTAAAGTTGTTGATTTTATCTACACTGAGGATGACTCTGGCTTTTCCTTGACCGATTGCCGCACCTACACTCCGTCCCACCGCTAAAACTTGACTTCTTTGCTTAATCTCGTAGGATTTAAGGATATTAGCGGCTTTTTGCGATTGTACGGTTTCTGGACGCGCCTGAACGATAAACAGTTCTCCCGTGATCCCATCTTTTGCCCATTCGATGTCCATGGGGGTGTAGGTTCCGCGCACTTGCGAGTAATGTTCCTCGATTTCGGCTGTCCAACGGGCTAAAGTGAGGATTTCTTGGTCATTAATGCAGAATTGATCCTGTTCTAGCTTGTTAACTCGGATATTCTTGGTTAGACGCGATCCTCCATCATCGTAGATCATCTTGATCGCTTTACTGCCGAGGCGTTTTTCGAGGATGGGTTTGTAACCGTTTTTAAGAGTCGGTTTAAAAACCAGATATTCGTCGGGGTTAACGGCTCCTTGCACGACATTTTCCCCTAAACCGTAGGCTGCCGTGATTAAAGCGGCATTTTTGAACCCTGTTTCCGTATCGATGGAAAACATCACCCCGGAGGTGGCTAGATCTGAACGCACCATTTTTTGGACACCGACGGAAAGGGCGACGGAAAAGTGATCGAAACCGTTATGATGACGGTAGGAAATAGCGCGATCGGTGAATAAAGAGGCAAAACATTTATGGCAAGCTTCTAAAACTCCCCTCACCCCTTGCACGTTGAGATAGGTTTCCTGTTGTCCGGCAAAACTCGCTTCTGGTAAGTCTTCGGCAGTGGCGCTTGAGCGAACGGCCACATCGATGGAATGATAGAGATCATCGCCATAACGTTCACAGAGTCGGCGATAGGCAATAGCGATCGCATGACTTAAATCATCGGGGAACGGTGTATTGAGGATTAATGTGCGCGCTTGTTTACCTTTTTCCTGCAAGTTCTGCACATCGTTTTCGTCTAAATCTTGGAAAATTTGTCTTAATTGTGCGTCTAGTCCGGCTTTTTCGACAAAGTGACGGTAAGCGTAAGCGGTGGTGGCGAATCCTGTGGGGACATTAATCCCTTTTGGGGTTAATTGTTGGATCATTTCGCCTAAGGAGGAGTTTTTGCCGCCGACTAATCCTACATCTTTGCTGTCCACTTCTTCAAACCACAGAATTAATGCTTGTTCTCTAGAGGTTCTCGCAACATCTTGTAGTAGCATCATAAGTATTTTTACCTCTGTACTTTATACTTTCAGTTTAGCGACATACCATCTTCAAAAATCCTTGAGTTTGATATTTATTTACAAAACTCTATAATAGCCAACTCAGCCACGATCACCCTATCTCTAAAGGGTTTAATTGTCTAGCTACTTAACACAAAAATTAACAAACTAATCAGGAGTCTCAACAGTAACTTTCCTCAATGATAGCCTTAGTTATCTCAAAATAGTTACAGCAGTTATCTCAATGGTGAGATAGGAAGTTTTCGTTTTGGGGAGTCGGTCGTCAGCAGTCAGGAGTCAATACCAAATTAGGTTATACTTTTTTTTATGAGAAGGGCTGTAATTTAGCTTTAGGCATTTTCAAGGTCTGATAATAGTTCTTCTTCTGTTAAGTCAATCATCCCTACGCCAAAATCGGTCAATCTCAATAAAAAATTAACCCTATCCACTCCTAATAAATTGGCAGCCATACCCGATGAAATAAGTAGCTGGTTATAATTAAATTAAAAATGGATTTTAGGTTCGATCCCCCCTGCCCCCCTTGATAAGGGGGGTGCCGATAGGCGGGGGGATCCCCCTTAATAAGGGGGGCATCTGATAATTTTTAACGCCTACCTACTTAGGTTTCATCTCAAAGAGTTTTACTACCATAGATCAAGTTGCTTCTCTCTCGAATTCCTCGCGGTTTTTTTGAAGAAAGTCGGGTAAATTTTCAGGATAATTTATGGTGAGTTGTAAAGTCATATCTCCTGCTATATTTATCTCATTTTTTTAGGTTGGATTTCACCTAGTTTAGCTCAATCCAACCTAGATTTATTTATATTTGTGTGATGGTAACATCAACAGTTTTAACCGTAGTTCCCAAACTGGATAGAGGAGGTTGAATTTCCTGTTCATTACCCACCACAAGAGTCACAATTTGATTCGGTTGCAGATATTGTTGGGCCACTCGTTGAATATCGGCAATTGTCACCCCTTTTACCGCTTGTTGATAACGGAAGATAAAATCTTGGGGATAACCATAGTATTCATAGGTCATCAATCGCGATAAATTCTGACCAGGTTTCTCAAACTTAAAAACAAAAGAATTGAGAATAGCATTTTTAGCGTCTTCTAATTCTTTGGCAGTAACGGGTTGATTGCGAAGGCGCTCGATTTCGCCTAAAATTGCCTTAATAAAAGGTACGGTGGCATCGGTGCGAGTTTGACCTCCGGCAATAAATAAACCGGGATAATCATAACGACTATTCCAGACACCATAGACAGAATAAGCTAATCCTTGACGGGAGCGCACTTCATTAAATAAACGACCACCAAAACCGCTTAAAATCTCATTTAATACCGTTAAAGCAGGATAGTCGGGACTATCCAAACGGCCCCCAAGATGACCTAATAAAACGCTACTCTGGGTTAATTGGGGTTGATTGACGACAAAAACACCTTGAAGATTTTTTTGGGTTGCCGAAGGGGTGACAATTTTAGGGGTAGTGGCGGGATTTTTCCAATCGCCAAAAGTCTTATTGATTAATGCTTTCATCGACTGAGAATCAAAATCACCGACAATTCCTAAAATTATTTGGTCGGGACGGACATAGGTACGATAAAAATCGATTAAATCCTGACGGTCAATATTAGCTAAAGTCCTATATTCTACAGTACGAGCGTAGGGGCTATTATCACCATAGACTAGCTTTTTAAACTCCCGACTAGCAATATCACTGGGATCATCATTACGTCGAGCAATTGCTCCTTTTTCCTGAACTTTAGCTAATTCCACCCTCTGACTTTCAAAAGCTGGGGAACGCAAAACCTCAGCAAAGAGATTAAAAACTGCTTCTAAATCTTCACTAAGGGCGCTAAAACTAGCAGTTCCAGCGTTAAGATCGATCGAGGTTTCTACGAGGGCTGCTCTTTGTTCTAATACTTGATTTAAGACATTAGAAGGATGTTTTTCCGTGCCACCACTACGCAGCACGGTTCCAGTAATATCGGCTAATCCGACTTTTTCCCCCGGTTCTAATCTTCCTCCCGTCCGAATCATCGCCGTACCACTCACTAAAGGTAAGCTGGGATCCTCCACTAAATAAACCACCATACCATTATCTAGTTGATAGCGCTCGTATTGGGGAACTGTAACTTCAGGAAGGGGAGGAAAAGTTAAATCGGTAAAATGTCGCGGGGTTTGGGCAATTGCCGGGGAACGAAAAGCTAGGACACCTATCAGGGTGAGCAGGATTAAACCTAGCCATTGTAAGCGTTTTTTCATGATTATATTTATTTTAGGTTTTAGGTTTTAGGTTTTAGGGTGTTAGGGTGTTGGGGTGTTGGGGTGTTGGGGTGGTCACTGCGTGCGCGTTGCGGAGGGTGATGGGGTTTTAGTTGAAATTCCCCCATTTCCCCACTTCCCCCATTTCCCCATCTCTCTATTTTGGTAAAATTCGGCCAATAGTGCGATTTTCGGGGGTAAAAGTCTCTTTAGCCACTCGTTGAATATCGGCTGCCGTGACAGCATTATAAGCATCTAATTGGGCGAATAAATTACGCCAATCGCCGGTTTTTACCTCGTATTCAATCAAGGATCGCGCCATGCCCATGTTAGAATCAAGACCTCTTAATAGGGCTGCCCGTAGTTGATTTTTAACCCGTTCTAATTCCTGTTCCGAAACCGGTTCATTTTTCAATCTTTCCAACTCCAAATTTAAACCCTGCGCTACTTCCTCCAGGCTGACATTAGGAGCGCTCAGAGCATAGAATAACAGCAAATTCGGGTATTTATCTCCCGGAAAGCCGTTAAATCCCTGAGCAGCGAGGGCAAGTTGTTTGTCCTCCACTAAAGCTTTATACAGTCGCGAAGTTCTTCCTTCACTCATTAAAGTGGCGATAACCTCGTAAACCGCATGATCGGGATGATTGAGGGCGGGACGATGGTATCCTTCTAAATACCAAGGCTGCGAGTCTAATTTTAGGGTAATTTCCTTTGTTTTGGTTTGCTCCGGCTCTACTACCGTCACCTGGGGGGGTTTCGGTTTAGCGGGAAAACGACCAAAATAAACCTCAGCTAACTGTTTGACCTGTTCTGGGTCCACATCTCCGGCGATAGCTATGGTTAAATTACTGGCAGGATAAAATTTATCGAAAAAGTTTTGGATATCTGAGGGTTCCAGATTGCGAATATCTCGATCGTAGCCGATAACGGGACGTTTGTAGGGATGGACAGTATAAGCTTGATCGAGAAAAGCTTCGATTAATAGACCCAAGGGGCTATTATCCGTCCGCATCCGTCTTTCTTCCAGAATTACGTCTTTTTCTTTGTAAAATTCCCGTTGGAACACCGGTTCTAAAAATCGTTCCGATTCCAAAGACATCCACAATTCCAATTTATTCGACGGGAAGCTGTAAAAATAGCTAGTTGCATCGGTGGAAGTGGTGGCATTTAAACCGACTCCTCCCTGGGTTTCGACGATTTGCCCGTATTCGTTGCGTTGGACGAATTTCTCGGACTCTGCCTTCGCTTGTTGAAATTCTTCCGTTAATTTAGCCACTTCTGCGCTTTTACCCGCTTTTTTGGCCGCTTGTAGTTCTTTGTCTATAGCTTCAAGGCGATCGAGGACTTTTTTCTCGCTAAGATAATCGCTAGTACCAATGGTTTTTGTGCCTTTAAAGGCTAAATGTTCCAAAAAGTGGGCAACTCCTGTTTTACCGTCTGGTTCATCAGCACCTCCCACATCCGCGTAGGTGACAAAGGAAATAACCGGGGCATCGCGATTTTCTAGGATAATGAATTTTAGTCCGTTGTCGAGGCGAAATTCGGTAATTTTTTGTTGAAATTGCTTAAGGTAGGGGGTAATCGATTGTACATCGGCTGGTTGCTCTTTCGCTTGGGCAAGAAGGGGTGAGAAACTCCCAAAACCCCAAAACACAACGAAAGCCACCCAAAAGCCGATTACAGCCCGATAATAGGGGGTATTTTTAATGATCATAGATAGTTTTATCAGGTATCGTGGGAGCGAGAGATCGATCGCTATGTTCGATCTTAGCAGTCGATTGTTAGGAGAGGGGAGATGGGGCGCTTTTTTCAGTGTTGCCAAAGGCACGGCGTAGCCGTCCAGTAAACAGTAATCAGTTATCAGTGGGGGGTGGGGGAGTGGGAAGTGGGGAAGTGGGGAAGTAAAGTATCCTCTGGAACCCTACCCTGATTCTGTCGTTTTTAGTTGCACATCGCGTCACATCTGATAACTGATAACTGATAACTGATGACTGATGACTGACTTTTAGACAAAAAATCTCTCCCTAAAGAGGAGAGAAGTCAAAAAAAGCACGAATAACAATGGGTGGGAGGCGGTTTTTATAGGTCGCCGCCACGAAAAGCTAGTAGGAAAATGACAAAGGGGCCAGCTAACATGATTAGCGCCACGAAGGTGAGTTGAAAAATGGGTTCTAAATTGAGAGCCGCAAATAATTCCATGATGTCTCCTAACCTGTTTACAATGATTTAAAAGGCTAATCTGGTCAAAACCATTGTCTATCATACAGGGGATGATTCGCTGGTTTTCCTGATTCGATACAAAAATACATAAAGTTTTGTTGCAATTCTGAATTTTCCCGCTTTCCTCTTTCCTTCCCACCGAGGGACCATCTCAATGTTCAACTCTCTGACCACATCTCCCGACTCGTTAACCCGGATTTATACTGGTTTTCAGGCACTCTCGGATCCCCTGCGACTGCAAATTCTGCAACTTTTGCGACATCAGGAATTATGCGTCTGTGAATTGCGCGACCATCTTGATATCGCCCAATCTAAATTATCTTTTCACCTAAAAACGCTAAAAGAAGCCAATTTAGTCCGCAGTCGTCAAGAGGGTCGTTGGATCTACTACAGCCTGAATCTATCTCAATTTCTTCTCCTAGAAGAATATCTATCCGAATATCGTCGTTTTGCTGCCCTCGTCCCCGCTCGTTTCTGCGAGGAAAATCAGTAACCAATCAAGATTTTTAGAAATATTAAAGCTTTATGACTGGCTTTTACCCTTGACATATCAACTTTTTTTGAAATAATAAAGGTGGATTACCCAATCTCCCATCATTCCCTTTCCACCTTTGTGCGATGACTAATCAAATCAATCCTAAAGCCGCCAAAGCTGGTGGTAGCCTTAGTGTTTTTGAAAAATATCTTACCCTTTGGGTTATTTTCTGTATTTTGGCGGGAATTGCCCTCGGTCGGTTATTTCCGGACGTAGCGCGGACTTTAGATGCCATGAGTATCTATAACGTTTCTATTCCGATCGCCATCTGTCTTTTCTTCATGATGTATCCGATCATGGTTAAGATCGACTTTTCTCAAGCTCTTCGGGCTGCCCGTACTCCCAAACCAGTTATTTTAACTTTAGTGGTTAATTGGCTGATCAAACCCTTTACCATGGTGGCGCTGGCTCAATTTTTTCTCGGCTGGCTGTTTCTGCCTTGGTTGAGTCAAACGGAGATTATCCGAGGACAGACGGTAAGTTTAGCTAGTTCCTACACTGCTGGAGCCATTTTACTAGGAATTGCTCCCTGTACGGCCATGGTCTTGATGTGGGGCTATCTTTCCTACAGTAACCAGGGTCATACCCTAATTATGGTAGCAGTCAATTCCCTAGCGATGCTTTTTCTCTACGCTCCCCTAGGTAAATGGTTACTGGCAGCTAATAATTTTGTAGTCCCCTGGCAGACCATTGTTCTTTCTGTGTTAATCTACGTTGGTTTACCGCTTATTGCTGGTATTTATAGCCGTCACTGGATTTTTAAACATAAAGGACGGGCCTGGTTTGAATCGCGTTTTCTTCACTATCTCAGTCCTGTGGCAATCACTGCCTTATTGTTAACCTTAATCCTGCTTTTTGCTTTCAAAGGCGATTTAATTGTTAGTAATCCCCTGCATATTTTCCTGATTGCTATTCCCCTGTTTATTCAAACTAATCTGATTTTTTTTCTTAGTTATGTGGCCGCTCTCAAACTCAATTTAGTTTACGAAGATGCCGCTCCCGCTGCTTTAATTGGTGCTAGTAATCATTTTGAGGTAGCGATCGCCACTGCGGTGATGTTATTCGGATTGAATTCGGGGGCTGCTTTAGCGACAGTAGTGGGGGTATTGATTGAAGTACCTGTGATGTTAATGTTGGTAGAATTCTGTAAAAAAACCGCCTTTTGGTTTCCCAGAGATCCAGAAAAAGCTACCCTTCTCGATCCTCGTTGCTTGAGTCCTTACAAATAATTATTCACCATGATCCAATCGACTCACAAACCGAGAATTCTTTTTCTGTATGGCTCTTTGCGGGAACGTTCCTACAGTCGTTTATTAGCAGAAGAAGCGGCCAGAATTATCACTGAATATGGGGCAGAAGTGCGCTTTTTTGATCCCCGTGAATTGCCGATTTATGGCAGTGTTCCCGATACTCATGCCAAGGTGCAAGAATTACGAGAATTAAGTCAATGGTCTGAGGGTCAAGTCTGGTCATCTCCCGAACTTCACGGCAATATTAGCGGCATTATCAAAAACCAAATTGATTGGATTCCCTTGAGTATTGGTGCGATTCGGCCAACCCAAGGCCGCACCTTAGCAGTCATGCAAGTAAGCGGAGGTTCCCAATCTTTTAACGCGGTTAACACTCTGCGAATTCTTGGTCGTTGGATGCGAATGTTTACTATTCCCAATCAGTCTTCGGTGGCTAAAGCTTATCAGGAGTTTAACGAGGATGGCACGATGAAAGATTCCCCCTATCGAGATCGAGTTATTGATGTAATGGAGGAACTTTATAAGTTTACCATTCTCCTGCGAGATCAGGTAGATTATCTGACCGATCGCTATAGTGAAAGAAAGGAAAAAGCCGCCCAAGAAATAGTCACAATTGCCCATAAAGCTATTAATTAAATCAATTCCTAGGAGTTAAAATCATGAAAAGAGTCATGTTTGCCTGTAGAAAAAATTCCTGTCGTTCCCAAATCGCCGAAGGTTTCGCTAAAACTTTAGGTGCGGGCAAAATTGCTGTCACCAGTTCCGGATTAGAAGCGGCCAAAGTTCACCCCCGAGCAATCGAAGTTATGGGGGAAATTGGTATCGATATTACTGACCAAACTTCCAAATCAATTAGGGATTTTAATCCTGAAGATTACGATGCAGTTATCTCCCTATGTGGTTGCGGTGTCAATCTGCCGGAAGGATGGGTTTTACAGGAAATTTTCGAGGATTGGTTAATTGATGATCCCGATGGTCAACCTATCGAAACTTTTCGCCGAGTTCGCGATGAAATTAAGGCTAAAGTTATCGGATTAATCGAGCAGTTAAGTAGGTAGGTTTTAAAAGTTGTCAGACACCCCCCTTATCAAGGGTGGTAGGGTAGGGTTGATTCATGAATCAACCCTACTATGAATCAACCCTACTATGAATCAACCCTACTATGAATCAACCCTAGGGGGCAGTGGGGATCAGAGGCAAAATCCATCTTTAATTTAATTATAACTATTTACTTAAGTTAATTTCTGCCAAATTTTTGCGGTTCTCTTGTCGTTTGTGTGATAGATTTTAGCGCTCGAATCTGTCTTCCTCTCTGTGTTCTTTGTGTCTCTGTGGTTTATCCCCAAGAGAATCTTTTTTATAGCTTATCCCTTGGGGGAGAAAAATAAGAGCGGAAACCACAGTTGATGAAGAATATCTTCATTAATTCGACGCACAGCTAACCATTCCAACATATTAGAACGATGGGAGGTGGCCACAGCGATCGCACTGATATCATCTTCTTCTGCTGCCGTCAAAACTTCTAATACAGGTGTTCCCTGTCGCACTTGGCTCTGTACTTGCAAACCGAGTTTTTCTAGTCGCGCTTGCACCGATTCTAATTCCCGATGGGCATCATTTAAACGAGATTCGGTGACACTGGGATCGCGACTGATATTTTCCACTACCCGGACGAGGAGACATTGCTCAAAAGAACCGGGGGAGCGAGTTTGAGCGTATTTTTCTATCTGTTCAATTAGATAAATTGCGTCGGGACTGCCATCGTAGGGAATTAATAAATGTTTCCAGAGATGCTGACAGCGCAGGGCTAATTCATCGCGAGTATAAACTGATAATAATTGCGGTCGGAAAATCAGCAGCGGAATATCGGTAATACCTGCGATCGCTAAACTGGTACTACCGAATAATTTTTCTTGGACGGCACCGCGCATGGGATTGCCCATCAAAATCACGTCAATAGAGTGATGCGCGAGGATTTCCCGCACGGCATCCACGGGACGACGGTTAGAGATTTCGACAATAACTGTCATGCCGTCGGGAATATTTGCTAAAGCTGGGGATAATTTTTCTTTAGCCGCGTCAATTTTTCCTTGATCTACGGCAGCTAGGGTGGGTTGTTCCCAAATCGGAATACTGTGGAGGAAGATAACTTGTTTTAAGCCGCTCAGGGCTAAGTGTGGCACACAATGGACAAGACGATGGAGACCATCGAAAAGATCTGTACAGATCAAAGCGCGCTCGAACATAAATTAACCCCTAGCAATTCGGTTATTCTTCCCTAAGAATAGCTAAAAAGGTGAAGAAATGCGCCCCGCATCCCTAGCTCGTTTCCGCAGAAACCCAGCCGGAGAAAGAGGTCGCCCGCAGGGGTGAAATGAGTTATTGGGAAGCCCAGGGATTAGAATCTAGACCCCACTGGTGTTTGAGAAAAGCTTTGTACATATTTTCCCTGACCATCATTTGTTCGTAGAGCTTGATCAGGAAATCCTGCGCTTGCTCCTGACTCATTTTTTCTACCTGAGTCTGAAAAGAACGAATGTTGAACTGTTGTTCTAAGGAAAGTTCGATCGGTTGAGACATGGTGTTTCTCCTCGATGAAGACAGTGGTTGATAACAAGCGAGATGGGTGATTGGTATCACCTCTTTTCTTTAACTAATGTAACAAATACTTGACAAAGTGTCAATGTATCTGTAAAGAGGGTTTTGCTTTTCCCCTCCTGTTAGCTAGGATACCCCGCCGTCAAAAGGAAAGAAGCATATAATGATACATTTAGCAAGAGTTTTAATAAAATTTTGCTTACTGTGAACAAATACTTAAGTAGTTATACTTAGGTAGCCCAGGGCGAGAGAAAATATTTGACAAATTGTGTAAACATTCTGTAATAATCGAAAAGAGCGACATAAATCGGGTAAGTTGAATGATTAGGCCTGTTAACAGCTAAAAACGTAACCCCTAGATCCCGTCCCTCTCGTTGAAATCGTTAAGGATAGTCAAAATTGACGGACACAGCCGCTATCGTGCAGAAACTACAAGCTTATCGCTGGGAAACATCCTCCTTAGCTCTGTTTGCCTTAAAAAAATCAGCATACAGGCACGGAATGTCGCACAAGTTTTTACCTAAAATGTCGGATGAATGCCCCCGCTACATTTTTCGACAAGATACTCAGCTTTGCGGGGGATGAAATCCGACCAGAATATCAACCGCAGAGCATCGGTTTAATTCCACAATCTGTGGGTAAACTGTGTTATAATTAACTTAGCCAAGGGTCGAGGATTGTTAGATGCTAGTCGTAGAAGCAAAGCTAAAAAACGGAACACCAGAGCAATATCACCGGCTTGATGAAGCTATCAAAACTTCTCAGTTTGTGCGTAATTCTTGTGTTCGTTATTGGCGGTCCAATCAAGGGACAACCCGCAATGATCTCCAAAAACTTTGCGCGGTACTAGCTAAAAATAAAGAGACACCATGGGTTAATAAATTAAACTCTCAAGCTCGTCAATCGGCTGCTGATAGAGCCTGGCAATCAATTAATAGATTTTATCAGAATTGTCATGCTAAGATACCGGGAAAAAAGGGTTTTCCTCGGTTCAAAAAACATAACCGTTCGGTTGAGTATAAACTAACGGGCTACAAACTATCAGATGATCGACGTAAAATCAAGTTCACTGATGTCTTTAAAGCAGGAGAATTTGATTTATGGTGTAGTCAAAAGACCTTAGTTTATTATTCAGAGCAACAGATTAGACGGGTAAGAGTTGTTAGACGTGCTGACGGTTATTATTGCCAGTTTC